>CALQZE010000051.1 GCA_943348955.1 Candidatus Uhrbacteria bacterium RIFOXYB12_FULL_58_10
TGGGGGGTGTCAAAGTCGCGCGAGAAAAGTATCGACGGGAATAAGGGAAATGAGCCAATTTTCTTTTGTCACTTGTTCGAGTTTTAATGCCTCCTCAACAGTGAACGGACCGATGGACGTTCGTCGTAATGTCTCAACATAACCGCCTGTTTCAAGTTTTGCGCCAAGATCACGTGCAATGGATCGAATATATGTTCCCGAAGAACAGTGGATTTTTACGGCGATGTTGGATGTATTCGATAACTCTGAAACAGGTTCGATCGAATAAATCGTTACATGTCGTGGTTCTACGAGTGTTGGATTTCCTGCGCGAGCGAGCTCGTACAGTTTTTTTCCTTGGATTTTAATTGCAGCATAGGTGGGTGGAACCTGGTCATTTTCACCAACAAACGACAAAATTGCTTCTCGAATCTGTTCTTTTGTTAGGTGATCAGTTGAAATGGGTTCTGAAAGTTCTCCTTTAATATCATCTGTCGTTGAGGAAGCTCCCAAAACAAACGTCGCCTCATATTTTTTATCCAGCCCAACCAGTTTTTGCATTTCACGCGTCGCCTCGCGTCCAACACCAACCAAAAGCAATCCCGTTGCAAACGGATCAAGTGTGCCGGCGTGCCCGATACGTTTTACTCCCGTAATTCTTCGCAATCGAGCGATGACGTCGTGGGATGTAATGTCGACAGGCTTGTCGATGAGAAGAAAACCTATTGAATTTGATGTTTCCATAATGTATGATCTTTGCACAGTACACTATTCTTTTTTTTCTTTCACCTATGTCTCGATTTTCTCTTTCTGAGAATCCTCAGTTTCAGCCGTTTAAAAGACGGGATCAGTTTTTGCCAAAAAAATCTGCTGCAGATGCAGAAAAAAGAGAACTGGATTCACATGATCAGTTACCATTGGATGAAAAAGAAAAAAATGGTTGGATGGCGACAGATCCCGGATATCAAGCGTATGCGATTAAGTTTTTGTCTGTTGAGCTCAATGAGAATCCAGATGAACAACTTGTTCAGAGAGCTGCGTTTCAAAATAGAATTACACGCGCCTTTTTTTCAAAAGAGATCGGAAACATGGCGAACTATCGTAAAAGATTAACGAGTAGTATCGCTGATTTTTGTTCCGCAGCGAACTTGCCAAATATGTCTCAAGATCTCGCTCGGGTTTTTGATGGAATTGAACCTGCGATTTATGGAATCGAAGAAGACAAACGAGATTTCAGCAATCGCCCAAATCCTCAACCAGGTGAGAAACAATTTATCGGCTTAAACGATATTCTTGACGCACATCATTCCATTGATTATATCGATTTGAGAATGAGTGCAGATGGAAAATCACCCATCGCTCCCGTCAGTCTCGTTCAAGTGAAACGTGGACTTCTTTCTCCAGAAGATATCGCAAAAATTCATCAAAAACATCAAGAATATGTAAACGGACTTGTTCCGGAAAGAATCCTTACGGATCGCAGTCACTCAAGGCAAGAGGATTATTTAGCAAGTGAATTATTTAAAAAAGAAATGACCGGATTAGATCAAGAATCCCGAGATGCATTTCTTGTCGACAAATGGAATGTATTTTTTTCAGAACTATCTAAGTTGGCAGAAGCCGATCTTACAGAATCTTCTTTTCAACAGTTGTCAGAAAAAAGCCAAATCCCCGTTGCGTTTCTGAAGATCATGATTCAACAATCAGATATGAGAAAGTTGAATGATCTTGCTTCGAGTTTTTCCGCAGCGCATGCAATTGATGCACAAAAATTGTTTTCTCATATTGATCGTGTAAAACAATATGCAGAAAAGACTGGCCTCTCTAAAGAAGATTACCAATCATTTGATCCTGAGTGGACCCCTTCTCCGACGTTGTTGCAAACTCTTCAATTTGAATCCGTGATTTGGCACACTGGTCAGAGAATCAAAAAGACGTTAACGGCAAACACAGCCTTGACAATTCATCGGTTTCGTGAATAAATACTTATGAAAGATTCCTTTCACCGAGGCGAAGATCCTATGGCAAAAGAGACTGCAGCACGTGGTTTGTTGGGAGTGCTTGGTGTCGCCCCTCTTGAGTCTGGGTTCCCTGGTCAAGAAGCGTGGCAATCACTCCTTGACCGCAATAGTGGCGTTCAAGAACTTCCTGAATACAAACAACTTGTTCAAGAACGAAAAGATGGAGTGATTACCACAGAAGTGTTTCGTGAAAAGTGGATTGCTCTTCTGCAAAAAGTCTCTGTTGATGAGGGTCTCTTACAGACGGTTATTCCAAAAACGGGATAGCCGTTTTTTCTTTTCCGAATCCTTTGACTTCCGCGTACATTTCCGATACACTCCCGATTAACTATGAATATCACCGAACTAGCCCGACGTCTCCGTGTTCATCCAAACGAACTCCTGCTTAAATTGCCGGATCTCGGATTTGCGATTGGTGCACGTGCCATTAAGGTGGACGATCGTCAGGCACAAAAAATCATCGAAGCTTGGGCGGAAATGACCCGTAAGGATCGTTTGGCGCGAAAAGTGGAAATCCAAAAGGCACAGTCTGGCGTGCGCACAAGCGAGATCGCTGTTGCAGACAGAAAACCTGTGGTTCTTCCGGCGATGATGACGGTGCGAGATTTTGCTTCACTTCTCAATCTTCCCGTTCCACGCATCATGCAAGAGTTGATGCGTAACGGAATTCTTGCGTCCATCAACGAACGTATCGATTTTGATACCGCATTGATCATCGCAGAAGATTTAGGGTTCGCTCCAACACTTGGAGAAACAAAACAAGAGGGCTCAGAAGATACGGAAGGAATTGATAAAGTTCGAGAGCGTGCAGAAAGTGAATCAAAAGATAAAATGTTACCGCGTCCACCGGTTGTTGTTGTGATGGGGCATGTTGATCATGGAAAAACAAAATTACTCGACGCGATTCGTAAAACAAACGTGATGGCAACAGAAGCGGGAGGAATCACACAGCACATCGGTGCCTATCAAGTAGAACGTAATGGCCGCGCTCTTACCTTTATTGATACTCCAGGTCACGAAGCGTTTACGGTCATGCGATCCCGCGGAGCAAAAGTTGCCGATATGGCAATTCTCGTTGTTGCTGCGGACGATGGTGTGCAACCGCAAACACGTGAAGCTATCAACATTATCAAATCTGCAAACTTGCCCTTCATCGTCGCTCTCAACAAAATTGATCGCGCGGAAGCAAATATCGATCGTGTAAAAGGAGAACTTGCAGAACTTGGTTTAACTCCAGAAGATTGGGGTGGATCAACTGTTGTTGTGGGTGTCTCTGCACGAGAGGGAACAAACATTGACGGATTACTCGATGTCCTTCTCTTAGTTGCGGATATTGAAAAGGATAATATTGTTGCAAATCCAAATCATCGCGCGCTTGGAACAATTGTTGAATCTCACGTGGATACAACAATCGGTCCGGTTGCAACGATGCTTGTTCAAAGCGGAACGCTTCATGTCGGCGATGTTCTCGGAGTTCGTGGAACATTATACGGTCGTGTTCGTGCCATGAAAGATTGGAAAGGGGATGCGGTTATTGATGCGGTTCCTTCCACACCTGTAGAAATTATTGGTTGGAAAATTGCTCCTGCGGTTGGAGATGTGATGGATGTACCGCTTGATGCAAAAGCATTGAAACGTATCAAATCAACAGACAGTTCCATGAAAGCAACAGAGTCTATGGCGATCCGTCATGTACAAACGGTTGCAGAAACTGAAGAAGCGGTTGATCATAAAAAACGCACGCTTACACTCATCATTCGCGCCGACGTTCTTGGTTCGCTTGAAGCGATTCTCGGCATGATTGATAAAATCAAACATGATGAGGTTCAGGTAAAAGTGATGAAGAAAGGACTTGGAAATATCACAGATACAGATATTGGTGACGCGGAAGCGGCTGGGGCAATGGTCATGGCGTTTAATACGCGTGTCGTTCCTCGTGCCGAAGAATTGGCTCGTGAAAAACACGTGACCGTTCGCCGTTATGAAATTATTTACCGTTTGTTTGAAGACGTCGTTGAAGAGTTGCGCAAGTTGTTGCCGGCCGAACTCATCATTACAGAACTTGGACAATTCGAAATCATGAAAGTGTTTCGTAAGTCTGATCATGGTTGGATCGTTGGTGGTCGTGTAAAGAAATCCAAAATTTTACCGAAAGCAAAATTACGCTTAAGTCGCAACGGAGAATATATTGGAGAGGGAGAAATTCTCGCACTTCAACTTGGTCCAGGTGAATTGAAAGAAGGACAACCTGGTCAAGAAATCGGATTGAGTTACCGAGGAAAAGTAAAACCGGAGGAAGGTGATATTTTTGAAGCCTATACGGAAGAAAAAATCACCAAGTTATTTAAACTGGAAGGAATTGAAACGCGCTAATTATTTTGACATTTCATGCTATGTCCGAATTGATTTTAACCGAAGAGAATTTTGATGCATCTGTGTTGCAAGCGGAAGGACTCGTCCTTGTAGATTTTTGGGCACCATGGTGCGGACCTTGTCGCATGATGGCTCCAATCATCGATGAACTTGCACAAGAGCTTGAAGGTGTAACCATTGCTAAATTGAATGTGGATGAACACTCATCTATCGCACAACGCTTTAATATTCTCTCTATTCCAACATTCATTTTGTTTAAAAAAGGTCAGGTCATCGATCAATTTTCTGGCGGTATGGCAAAGGAAGCGTTTAAAGCACACA
>CALQZE010000052.1 GCA_943348955.1 Candidatus Uhrbacteria bacterium RIFOXYB12_FULL_58_10
AAAACCGCTTTCAAAAGGGGTGATTTCTGATTTTGAAGTTACAGAAAAAATGTTGAAGTACTTCATTGAAAAAGCGTATTCAAAATCATTTTCATTTGTTCCTCGCCCTCGAATCGTGATTGGAGTCCCTCTTGAAACGACAGAAGTTGAACGCAAAGCTGTTGAAGATGCCGCACTTTCCGCAGGAGCACGAAAAGTATTTCTCGTGGAGAATCCAATGCTCGCAGCTCTTGGTGCTCGTCTTCCTCTTTCAGAATCAATCGGCATGATGCTTGTTGATATCGGGGGAGGGACGACAGAAATCGCTGTGATGTCTCTTTCCGGAATTGTCACATGGAAATCTCTCGAGATTGCAGGAGATGAATTAAATAAAAATATTATCCAATACGCTCGCGATGCGTTTAATCTTTTGCTCGGTGAACGTGTCGCTGAAAAGATAAAAATGCGCATCGGTTCCGCAATGCCTCAAGACACTCCGCTTGAAATGGAAATGCGAGGACGTGATCTGATCACAGGTTTGCCTCGTGAAATTACTATTACAGACGCACAATTAAGAGAAGCAACAGATCGTTCTGTTCGCACAATCGTTGAGCAAATCAAAGCGACCCTTGAAAAAACACCTCCTGAACTCGTTGCAGATATTTATGAGAGAGGAATTGTCCTTACAGGTGGGGGAGCCTTGTTGCGTGGGTTAGATACACTTATTAGTCGACATGCGGAAATTCCGGTTCGTGTTGCAGAAGATCCTATTACCTGTGTAGTACGTGGTGCGGGCATGCTTCTTGAAAATGAAGAATTACTCAAAGACATTTCTTTACCGTCCGCAACAGAAGGAAGCATTATTTAATCTATGCCGATTTTCCGGACATGGTTTTTAAAAAAACGTCGAACGATTTCTTATGCGATCTTTGGAATACTGATCGTTGTCTTTTTTTTGGGTCGATCCTTTTTTTTAAAACAACTACACGTCTTACAGATTCCACTCGTTTCTGTTGCGACATGGACATCTAATCAGTATACAAATTTGTTTGGATCATCTTCAATTAAGATAAGTGATTATCAACACATTCTTTCTGAACGCAATCAATATGCGGTTGATCGAGCAGAACTAGAATCCTTAAAACTAAAAAATGCAACCCTTGAACAAGAACTGGGTTTTCTGAACCGAAGAGTGCTGAAAGGAATTCCTGCATCTATTGTAAGTCGATCTGTATCAAATCAAAATACAACATTTGTCATTCATGTTGGAACGGATGAAAAGATCGTTGAGGGATCTGCGGTTATCGTAGGAGATGGAGTCTATGTCGGGAAAGTTACACGCGTCGACCAATTTCAGTCTATTGTAACAGCATCGACAGATCCACGAGTCGCAACCGGAGTAACTCTTTTCAACAAAACGAGAACGATTGGGATTGCACAAGGATCCACGGGAAATTTAATCGAATTAAAATTTATCCCTGTTGATGAAGAAATTCACGTAAATGATCTGGTTGTGACAAGTGGATTGGAAGAACAAATTCCAACAGGTCTTGTCGTTGGGATTGTAAATACCGTTAAACCCGACGCAGAAGCACCTTTTCAACATGCAATCCTTGAACCACTCGTAGATATTCGACGTTATGACAGTGTCATTGTCCTAACACCGACAGATCTATGACGCGTTTTCTCTTACACGTTCTGATTGCGTTTATCTTGTCGATCATTGAAACAAGTTTATTTGCTTCGTTTCACGGAACGATTCGTTTCACTCCATTTGTATTCGCGGTAAGTGTGTATTTATTACAGCATCACGGAATTACTTCGGCTTCTTCTTGGATGATTCTTCACGGTATTTTTATAGACACATTGCAACATTCACAAACACCGTTTGTAACACTTGCGTATCTTGTTGCTGCTGTTATCTCAATTCTGAGTGCGCAGCGCGTTTTCTCAAACCGTTCATTTTACGGAATCATGACCTGTTCGTTATTAAGTTATACGGGCTTTATCGTTATGGATTTTCTCCTCCGTCTGACCGGAGCGTTTATTTCAAAATATCCGTTCGATTGGATGAGTTATTATAAAGATACAGAAGCACGTTATATGACATTGATCATTTTTCTTGTCATTTTGTTTATTTTTGCAAAACACATTCGTATTGTTCTCGCAAAACTTTTCTTGATTCCCCAATCACGTCAAACGCTTTAACATGTTTAAGCGAAATAAAAATTTCGACCCATCAAACGTTTTCGTTATTCAAAACCGAGAGCATTTTTCCTTATCTCGAAACAAAGCTTCTGATCCGATTGATGCGTCTTTTGGAACGGTTTCAACAAACGTTTTTGACCACGGGCACACACTTCATACATCCATCTCTTTAAAACGATTACGCATCGGACAATTTCTCATCTTTGTCGTTCTTGGTCTATTTGTTGTACGAAGTTTGTATCTTCAGGGGTTGAACGGGAATTATTACCATTCACTTGCAGATCAAAACCGATATCACATTGCAAGAATCGTTCCGCCGCGTGGGAAAATTTTAGATCGAAATGGTGTCATTCTTGCACAAAATATTCCATCGTTTCTGTTAACCATGACGATCGAAAAACTTCCTAAAGATTCACAACAACGAGATACCGTTATCAATCTTCTTTCTGAAACAGTTGGAATTCAACGGGCTGACATTGATTTATTACTGACGCAATACGCAAAACGTCCGTCCGAGAAAATTCCGATCTTGCAAAAGATTTCATTCGAATCTGCCATGCGCCTTGATATTAATATCGCAAAGTTTCCAGGTTTCGATTTAGTTACGTCAACGCAACGAAATTATCCTTCTGCTGTTCTGTCTCTCTCTCACATACTCGGATATACCGGGAAAATTTCTTCTACGGAATTCGAGCGGCTTTCTGAAAAAGGATATCGTCCGATTGATACGATTGGAAAGACGGGAATTGAAAAAGAAGCGGAAAATTTATTGCGAGGAACTCCCGGAAAACAAGTTTCAGAAGTGGACGCCTCTGGAGATGAACTTTCGGTTGTCTCAAAAACAGATCCTGTTCCAGGGTCGACTCTTGTTCTTGGAATTGATCTTGAATTTCAAAAATTTATTGAATCGCGTTTGCAAGATATTTTACAAAAAGTTGGGGCAACAAAAGGATCTGTTATTGCCATGGATCCGAACACAGGAATGATCCGTGCTATTGTGAGTGCACCTTCATTCGATAATAATTTGTTCGCTTCCGGCATCGATCAATCTAGCTATGATCAACTAGCAAAAAATCCCGATCAACCGCTTTTTTTTCGTGCAATCGCTGGAGAATATCCCTCTGGTTCCATTTTCAAGCCGTTTGTCGCTTATGCCGCATTAACGGAACGTGTTATTAATGAACACACATCTTTTCTTTCTATTGGTGGAATTCGTGTGGGAGAGTGGTTCTTTCCTGATTGGAAGGCGGGAGGACACGGAATAACAGATGTTCGCAAAGCTATTTCAGATTCCGTAAATACATTTTTTTATATTATTGGTGGTGGTTTTGAAAACGTAACAGGTCTTGGTGTTGACCGTATTGTTAAATATGCACAAATATTTGGGTTCGGAACAAAAACAGGCTTAGATCTTCCGGGAGAAGCATCCGGATTTCTCCCGTCTAAAGATTGGAAACTCAAAGAGAAAGGGGAACGATGGTATGTCGGAGATACCTATCACTTTGCCATTGGCCAAGGAGATTTTCTTACAACTCCTGTTCAAATGGCTGTTGCAACCTCAACGATTGCAAACGGAGGGTATGCTGTTCGCCCACATGTTATTCAAGCAATCGATGGAGCAGGAGCATTAGATTTATCAAAAGATAATAAAGTGCAAATTCAAAATTACGATGCAAATGCGATCCGTATCGTACGAGAGGGGATGAGACAATCGGTTACGAACGGAAGCAACCGTCGTCTCCTTAATCTTCCAGTCGCTGTTGCAGGAAAAACGGGAACGGCTCAATCCGCAATTAATCGACCGAACCATTCCTGGTTTACGGGATTTGGTCCGTATGACCATCCAACAATTGAAATTACCGTTCTTGTCGAAGAGGGTGGCGAAAGTACAGCCGCAGCTGTTCCGCTTGCAGACGAAATTTTTGCTTGGTGGTTTGCTCATCGAAATAAATAATTCGTTTACATTCACGTCCATCAAAAAAATTGATAAGATGCATCTGTATGAAAAAAATATTGCTCACTTTATTTGTTTTTGTTTTACTTCCCGTATTTTCTGTTCATGCAGAGGGATTAATACTTTCAAAATCATCCACACAAATTAAAGCGTCGATTACAGAAATTACAACGGTTATCCCAGAAGATAACGGATTAAACACGTATCTTTTCCGTGCAAAAACAACTTCAAATGAGATCGTTGATGTAAGTACAGCAGATTCGTCTCCAGATGGAATTCCCATCAAACTCGTTGTTGGAGATACTGTTTCACTTCAAAAAATTGAAGGTACACCTCCACAAATTTACTTTGAAGACATCATCCGGACAAATGCTCTTATTTGGATTGCTATCCTTTTCATTGCACTGACGTTTGTCATCGGTCTCCGTCGTGGATTTTCTTCATTAATCGGGCTCGGTATTACGTTTGCAGTAATTTTTGTCTATATTTT
>CALQZE010000053.1 GCA_943348955.1 Candidatus Uhrbacteria bacterium RIFOXYB12_FULL_58_10
AATCGCAAAGAACAACTCATTTTGTCGCTTCTTCGGAAAACGCGCAGGGAAATGACTGCACGAGAAATTCGAGATCAATGTAAAGAGGTGAAAACAGACGTTCTGATCTTTCTTTCGCTTCTTGTCGATCGCGGATCAATTGAAATGCGCGTTGAAAGTATCTCGCAGGTGCGTAAGGATAAAGGAGAAATTCCTAAATGCTATTATCGTGCAAAGGGAGTTCAGCCCAACTCCGCGTCCTAGCTTGTTGGATCTCATGGGAGATGTGTCAATTCGTTTCTGGCGTGTGCAACGTGTACGCGTTTTTTTATTCGACCACAGGTCTAATACCTCGCTGTTCTGCGGCGTCAGTCTGTTTTGTCTCACTATTGCCTGAGCCTGTCGAAGGCTGCGTAATCAATTCGCCGCTTCGACAGGCTCAGCGAATAATATGTTGATACCCCGTCCACTTTGCGGCGGGGTTATTCATTTTGTTCCTTGAATAATATTGAGGACATCTTGTGCAGAATGTTCTCCGATGTTTCCTGAAAATAGTTCAAGTGTATCGAGTTTATAGAGCAAGACGACAGCCACAACAATACAGCAAACAAAAGCGGCTTTAATACTTGATAAAAAAAGTAAATCAACGGAAGTGACCGTTGAAATTGTTACGGTCAAAATAGTGGCAATGAGCAGAATAAGCGACCACTGAAATGTGGGAATACGTTCTTCGCGTAAAGAAACCAGATTTTTTCGAAGTTTTTGCAACTCTTGTAATCCGATCATGTGACGGTTTATCACCGCATTTTTGATCCCATCTGTTCCATAGGTTTGAACAACTTCTTCGCTTAGGATATGTAAGTCTGTTAATGTTGTTGTTTTGTTTGTGAAGGGATAATCCCATCCGTGATTTAAGATATTTTGATAATGACTTGCGATAATAGTACCCGCAGATGCTTGAGCTTGCTTGCTAAAGTGTTGCATGGCTCGATAAAAGGAAGACATGAGTCCGTCATAATCTGCAATACATTTTCGGATCTCCGTGTATCGGCTGGATTGTTTTGAAATAAAAAATCCGACGAAGATGGAAAATAAAAAAGTGGAAAGAGTAATAAAAACTTTATCGATCTCTGTTCCCATTTTTATGTGAGCGTAGATATAGGTCAATAAACCAAATGTAAGGAACAAAAGAAAATCGACAAGAAATTTTTTGAACATAGAGTCATTTTTTTCAAAATCTTTAATTATTTCATAGAAAGCTTAACAAGAGAATCGTGCAAAAGCAAATGATTTATGGGTTGAATTCTTCTTCACACAATGGTACTCTCAGACCAATCAAATCCCGATCTTATGCCCTCCAAGTTCGTCCATCTTCACTGTCATTCTCACTATTCGCTTCTTGAAGCTTTGCCAAAAACAAAGGATCTTTTGAAGCACGTGAAGGGGATGGAGATGGATGCTGTGGCGATTACGGATAATGGAACCATGTACGGAGCGATTGAGTTTTATCAGAAAGCGGCAGATGCAGAGATCAAACCAATTTTCGGGATCGACTTTTATCTTGCTGCCGAGGATCGACATTTGAAGCGCGCACACATTGATACAAAACCGTTTCGACTTGTGTGTCTTGCAGAGACAAACGAAGGTTATTTGAATTTGATTAAATTATCCACGATCGGTTTTTTGGAAGGATTTTATTATAAGCCGCGTATCGATAAAAAAGTTTTACGTGAACATACAAAAGGCTTGATCGCTTTTTCTGGGGGTGTGTATGGAGAGATTGATGATTTGTTAAAATTTGATCGACTTGATGAGGCACGTAAAGTAATTCAAGAATTCGTCGAGATGTTCGGCGAAGGAAACTTTTTTCTTGAACTTGTTGATCGACCGGAAATCGCGGAACAAGAAGCGACGAATGCGAAGTTGATTAAACTTGGTCGTGAGTTGAATGTTCCGGTTGTTGCAACGAAGAATACGTTTTATTTGAAACCGCAGGATGTGGAAGCGTGGAAAATTTTGAATTGTATCAAAGGTGGAAAAACGCTTGAGCATTTCGATCGATTGCAACAGTATGATTACGACGCATCGATGGTGAGCGGAGAATACATGGAAGAACGTTTTGCGGATGTTCCGGAAGCGATTGAAAATACACGCAAGATCGCGGATCGTTGCAATGTTGTTCTTGATCTTGGGAAATGGAACTTTCCACAGTTTGTGATTCCAGAAGGAAAGACATTTCGAGAAGTATTGAATGAAAAAACGTATACAGGATTGAAGGATCAAGTAGGAGAACTTTCTCAGGTGATGATTGATCGATTGGAATACGAATTGAATATTATCGATCAAAAAGGTTTTTGCCCGTATTTCTTGATTGTGTCTGACTTTTTGAGTTGGTCACGTCAAAATGGAATTGTGACAACGACGCGCGGGTCTGCCGCTGGTTCGCTCGTCGCATTTGCAACAAGTATTTCCGCCATCAATCCACTGACGTATCAACTTCCATTTGAACGGTTTTTAAATCCGGAACGTCCGAGTGCTCCAGATATCGACGCTGATTTTGCCGATAACCGTCGCGATGAGGTTTTGGATTATGTGCGTCAGCGATATGGCGCCGAAAAAGTGGCACAGATTTGTACATTTGGAACCATGCTCGCTCGCGGTTCTGTTCGTGATGTTGGACGATCTCTCGGATATCCGTATGCGATGGTAGATGAAATCGCAAAACTCGTTCCGATGGGGTCTCAAGGTTTTCCGATGTCACTTACACGTGCGCTTGAAGAAGCACCGGATTTGAAAAGTAAATATGATACGGTTTCGGAAGTTCGTCGCATGATTGATCTTGCGAAACGAATCGAAGGTTGTGCACGTCATGTCTCTGTTCACGCGGCCGGTGTGGTTATTTCTCCTTCAGAACTTACGGATTTCACTCCGCTGCAAATCGATACAAAAGAAGGAAAGGTTATTACGCAATATGAAATGAAAGCCGTTGAAGCCGCCGGGCTTGTGAAAATGGACTTTCTTGGAATTCGAAACTTGTCGATTTTGGGAGATGCCGTTCATCTCGTGAAAAAAACAAAAGGAGTCACGATTGAAATTGATCGATTGAAAACAGACGATGCAAAAACATTTGAATTGCTTGCAAATGGTCACACGATGGGTGTGTTCCAGTTGAACGGAGATGGAATGACAAAGTATTTGATGGAACTGAAGCCTTCACGCATTGAAGATATTATGGCGATGGTGGCGTTGTATCGCCCAGGACCGATCGAATCTATTCCGGAATACATCAAACGTAAACATGATCCGTCTGCTGTGAGTTTTCTTGATCCTCGCATGAAAACAATCTTGGCGATGTCGCACGGCGTCATTGTTTATCAAGACGACGTCATGTTGATCGCGATTCATCTCGCAGGTTATTCTTGGCTTGAAGCGGATAAGTTGCGTAAGGCCATGGGGAAAAAGATTCCGGAAGAAATGGCAAAGCAAAAAATTAAATTGCATGAAGGATTTATTGAGCACGGATTGTCGGAGAAGAAAGCAAAACAGCTTTGGCTTTTGATTGAACCATTTGCCGCTTACGGATTTAATAAAGCGCACGCGGCGAGTTATGGAATGGTTGCCTATGAAACCGCGTTCATGAAGGCGAACTATCCTGCGGAATACATGACAGCCCTCATGACAGCGGAATCCGGTGATCTTGAGAAAATCGCAGAAGCGGTGAAGGAGTGTAAACGGTCAGGAATCGAAGTTCTTCCACCAGACATCAATGAATCACGCAAGAATTTTACCTACATTGATGATCAGCACATTCGTTTCGGATTGCTCGTGATCAAAAACTTGGGTGAAGAAGCCATTGAATCCATTCTTGCGGAGAGAAAAGCAAATGGGGATTTTAAAGATCTTCAGGATTTTGTCGGACGCGTTGCGCACAGAGCTTTCAATAAAAAGTCGCTTGAAGCATTGATCAAAACAGGCGCCCTCGATCGTTTTGCCGAACGTAATCAATTGCTTGAGAACCTTGATCGTCTTTTGTTGCACAATAAAAATATTCAAAACGAAAAGAAGACCAATCAGCAAAGTTTATTTGGCGGCGCATCATCTACAAGTGTTTCGACGATTACGTTGCGACCAAGTGCACCAGCAGAATTGAATGCGGTGCTTGCATGGGAAAAAGAATTGCTGGGATTGTACGTTTCGGGTCATCCATATGCAAAGATTCATGAAGCGATGAAAGGATTGCTTGTGAATTGTGCGGATCTTGCGCAACAAAAAGAAGGCGCTTTTGTTTACGTTGGCGGAATTGTTGGGGTTGTAAAACCGATTGTGACAAAGAAAGGGGATCCGATGGCGTTTGTTGCCTTTGAAGATATGTCTGGTGCGACAGAAGTGATTGTGTTTCCAAAAGTGTATCCAAAAACGAAAGATATTCTTGTGGATGGAAGAATTCTTCTTGTCTCAGCAAAGGTTTCGAAACGTGATGGGGAAGAGCCAAAACTGCTCGCAAACAGTTTCATGCTTGTCGATGACGATAATGTCGGACAAGTGGCAGAGATGATTAAAGCGGGAAGCTGGCTTGAATATCCATCCGAAGTTTCTTCCGGAGGTTCTGTTGTGGATGCCCCACCT
>CALQZE010000054.1 GCA_943348955.1 Candidatus Uhrbacteria bacterium RIFOXYB12_FULL_58_10
TCACGTTTTCTAAACCTGTTTTGACTAGCAAAGGAATTGAGTCCAGTTTCCTCGGAAGCTATCTGACGGCTATGTACCGATATCTTATCGGGATATCGATTACCATCGCCATCGTTATGGTCATGATTGGAGGGTTTCAATATGTACTCTCAGCAGGCGGTGCAGATGCGGGAAAAGCAAAAACACGCATAACAAACGCAACCGTTGGGCTTGTCTTATTACTGTGTGTCTATCTCATTTTATATACAACAAACCCACAGCTAACCATTTTAAATACGATTGCATTACAAAATGTTCCTGTTTCACCACTGATCAGCGCACAAATTACAGTAAACTTAAAAAGATGCGGAGAACTGCGAGGAACTCTTACAACTTGTACGGCAAGCAAAGTTGCTGGAGGTATTAATGGAACAATGCGTGATATTATCAATTCTATTCCTCAAACAGACCCGTTTTTATTAGCAGCCCACGTATTGATGGAATCTGGTGGTCAAGTCGGTTATGGAGCCCGACGTGGTCCTTGTGGTGAAGTTGGACCTGCTCAATTCATGCCATCTACAGCTGAAGGAATGAAAGCTTTTCCGGGTTGCTGTACAGGGCTCTGGGCCCCACCAAGTCCAAAAACAGGAAAGATGGACGGATGGACAAGCTACGTAAAGGAATGTGACAACAATCGAGACATGACTCCTGAAGGCCCCCCATTTCCAAAATTTTATCGAGGAGATAAATCTGCTGGAAAAGAATTCCCTCCAAAATATCCTGGAGCTTGTGGCCACTTTGAAACGGCTTCGCAAGCTTGCGTAGATTTTTTCAACTCAAAAAAACCGGACGGATCCGTTGATCTCGCAAAAGTAAAACAACTTCTCACAATTTCTAAAGACCTAATTGAAAAAAACCTAACAAGAACTGGCGGAGATCGTGCACAAGAGTTATGTATTTATAATGGAGGTGTTCCTTATGGACAACTCGCCTCCACAAAATACAAAATGCTTTGTGAAAAAGCTGGTGGATCCGTTACATTAACAAGTCCTGGAACAAAAGCGATTCCGGCCAGCTCTCCTGTAACCTCATCACCCACAACTGACGAAGGGACTGTTGACGAAGTTCCGCCTGCAGAAATCTATAATTTCGGTGGACCCAACTTGGATGAGTAAAAATAGAAATATTCGACCCCTATGTTTCACTGCACCCACTGTGATGCACAGTCTCTCAAATGGTCCGGCAAGTGCCTCGAGTGTGATCATTGGGGGACGGTAAAAGAAGAAGAGCAGACGATTACCAGATCGTCTGCTTCTTCGCAAACAAAAGCGAAAGCAAAAGATAGTATTCCCCTTTCAGAAGTAAAAAGTCAGAATGAACACTCTCGACTTGCAACGAATGATGAAGAAATTGATCGCGTGCTCGGTGGAGGAATCGTTACGGGATCTCTCACACTTCTCTCGGGCGAACCGGGAATTGGAAAATCGACACTTGTTGCTGCAATCGCTGCAAACATCGCGAAGCAGAAACACGCGGTGTTGTATGTGTCAGGCGAAGAATCGGGTGTGCAATTAAAATCACGATTCGATCGGCTAAAATCCGATCTAACCAACATTCATTTTCTTGAAATGGTTTCGCTTGAAGAATTGATTGCGACACTCGAAAAAGAAAAACCCGCACTAACGATCGTCGATTCGGTACAAACAATCTTTTCAATGAGCATCGATGCAACGGCTGGATCTCCTACACTTGTACGCTATGCAACATCCGCATTACTCGAAGTGGCAAAACGAACAGGCATTTCCCTTCTGCTCGTCGGACAAGTTACAAAAGACGGTTCGCTTGCAGGCCCAAAAACACTTGAGCATTTGGTCGACACGGTATTATCTCTGACAGGTGATCCATCACATGAATTACGCATTCTTGAAGCAACAAAAAATCGATTTGGAGCGACAGATGAGGTCGGAGTTTTTGAAATGACGGGAGAGGGATTAAAAACCGTTCCCAATCCGAGTGCTCGTTTTCTTGCAGAACGCGCAAGTGTTCCAGGATCTGTTATTGCGACAGTGCGCGAAGGTTCTCGAATCTTTCTTGTCGAAGTTCAAGCACTTGTTGAAAAATCCTTTTATGGAAATCCCGTTCGTCGCGCAAACGGTATGGATCAAAATCGATTACAAATGTTAATTGCAATTCTATCGAAGCGTGCAGGATTACATCTCGGCGAATCTGATGTGTATGTGAACGTTGTCGGTGGAATGCAATTAAAAGAACCCGCCTCGGATCTCGCTGTGTGTGCAGCAATCATGAGTGCCGCAAAAAATCGTATCGATGCAGAACCCATCGTTTATATCGGTGAAGTCGGACTCGGAGGCGAAGTTCGAAACGTGATGGCAATTGAAAAACGTGTCGCGGAAGCGAAACGTGTCGGAATTGAAAAAGCTGTGACGCCAAAAACAATTAAAACAGTGAAAGAATTGTAAATAAAAAACCAACGCGATTTCTCGCGTTGATTTTTTATTCCATATGCACTTTCTCAAGAGCAATCCCCATTTGTTCACGCACAAGAGGATGCGTTTCAAAAAAATCTTTTTGTTGCAAGAGTTCTGTTGCCCAGTCGCGTGCTTTTTTCATGAGTGGAACATCTGCCATGGTTGCGAAGATAAAATCTGGAAAACCAGATTGTGCATTTCCAAACAAATTTCCCGCACCACGAAGCTCTAAGTCCGTCTGTGCGAGCTCGAATCCGTTTTGTGAATCCACAACAGCCTGAAGCCGTTTATTTGCGTTCTCGTTCAAATTATCGGGGATGAGATAACAATACGATTGTTTGTCTGAACGACCAACACGTCCTCGCAATTGATGCAGTTGAGCAAGACCGAATCGTTCCGCACTCATGATCACCATTACGGTTGCATTTGGAACATCAACTCCGACTTCAACAACTGTTGTTGAAACAAGAACGTCAATTGCTCCGTCACGAAACGCTTCATTACGTTTCTGTTTTTCATCCGCTTTTAATTTTCCATGAAGTGTTGCAATCTTCAAACCTTTCAATGGGCCTTTTGAAAGCATCTTCTCAATATCCGCCACAGATCGCGCACCGAGTGAATCAGATGGATCGATCAAGGGACAGATCACAAAAATCTGTCTTCCCTGTTCTACTTCCAATCGAACGTGATCCCACATCGGAGCCTCATGTTTCTCTGGAACAATTGCAGTTCCAATCGGCTTTCTTCCCTTTGGCAATTCGTCGAGAATGGAAATATCAAGATCGCCGTAAATCGTCAAAGCAAGTGATCGCGGAATCGGAGTCGCTGTCATCGAAAGTAAATGCGGAGAATGATTCGGATCACGTTCCAAAAGTGCATGACGTTGTGCCACACCGAATCGGTGTTGTTCATCAATCACAACGAGCGTCAATTTCGATAGATCAATTCCCTCTTGTAATACAGCATGTGTTCCAATCAGACAATCGACTTCTCCGTTTGAAATCTTTTCGATGAGTTGAATACGTTTCATCTTGTCCTGATTCCAAAAAATTTGATTGTGAGTCAACAACGCCACATTTTGATTTGGCATCATGCGACAAAAGGCTTTGTGTTGTTGCACGGCAAGAATTTCTGTCGGTGCAAGATAAACTACGAGAGTATTTTGTTCCATAGCCATATTCGCAGCAATCGCTGCAACAACGGTCTTTCCAGAACCAACATCCCCTTCGAGCAATCGATTCATTGGAACATCTTTCGACAAATCCTGAACGATCTCCCAAGCCGCAACTTTTTGTGCACGTGTCAATTGAAATGGCAGTGAATCGACGAATTGTTTCAACAGCGGTTTATTGATCACAATTTCCGTTGCCGATTTCTTTTTTCGATCACGACGAATTTCTTCAAATAACATTTGATGCAAAAACAACTCGTCGAACTTTAATCGTTTAATCGCTTGCTCGAGAACAGCATGTGATTCAGGAAAATGGACCATCGACAAAGCCTCTGCAATGGTCGGCATTTTTTCCGCTTCACGAATTTCTGACGGTAACCAATCAAGCATTTCTGGAAGTGCAGACAAAGATCGTTCAATTGAATCGCGTAAACGTCGCATTGTCAGTGAACCAGAAAGTCCGTACACAGGAACCAGTCGGCCTGTGTGAATGTGACGCCCAGCAGGTTCATGAATCGGATTTGCAAGCGTGCGCCCGAATCGATAATCAATGGATCCCGCAAAAGATGCACGGGTTCCGATTGGCATTATTTTCAAAAGATACGGTTGGTTGAACCAAACAACTTTCAACTCCCCTGTTTCATCTTCGATGATGGCTTCGACCATTTGTACACGTTTAGATTTAGTCGGTCGCAATCCAATCGCTTTAATCGTCGCGTCAATTGTTACAGTTTCTCCGCCTTTTACCTCGCCAATCTTTTTAATCTTGGAAAAATCGTCATATCGAAACGGCACGTACCACAAAAGATCCCGAATAGACACAATGCCCATCGCTCGCAAATCCTTCACAGCTTTTTCCCCGATCCCCGGAAGTCCGGAAACAGGGGTGGATAAATGAAGAGCCATATACGAGCCATGGTAACAGGGGTGAAGAAAGGCGGA
>CALQZE010000055.1 GCA_943348955.1 Candidatus Uhrbacteria bacterium RIFOXYB12_FULL_58_10
CGCTATCAAAGAAAATCATTGCGCCATTATTGTCGAAGGAAATTTGGATGTTGTTGCATCACATAAGGCTCATGTTGAAAACGTCGTCGCAAGTTCAGGGACAGCTCTGACACAAGATCAACTCGAACTTCTGAAACGATATACAGATACGGTTGTCTTTTGTTTTGATCGCGATGCAGCTGGTTTAAATGCAGCAAAAAAAGGAGTCTCTATTGCGCGATCATTGCAATACGACGTTCGAGCACTTATTTTGCCGAAGGATGTGAAAGATCCAGACGATCTCGTACAAAAGGATTCGACTGCATGGCAAAAAATTTCTACAGAGTCTGTTCCGTTTTTGCAATTTCTTTTTGAACAGACACTGAATAACCGAGACATTACAAACGTCGACCACAAGCGATTGATTACTCAAGAACTTATTCCGGCGATTGCAGAAATAACAGATGTGATTGAGCGTGAACATTGGGCACAGAAATTAGGTTCGCTTCTGAACGTAGATTTGAAAATTATCCGACAGGCAATTGAAAATGCGGGCAAAGAAGAAAAACCATCAGAGGTGAAAAAGAGCGTCAAACCAGTCAGCTCTGTTGCCGGTGGAGTTTCAAAGAAAGATCAATTAACACTCCTTTTGATCGGT
The DNA here is from genome assembly GCA_943348955.1 of Candidatus Uhrbacteria bacterium RIFOXYB12_FULL_58_10. Classification (GTDB taxonomy): domain Bacteria; phylum Patescibacteriota; class Patescibacteriia; order UBA9934; family GWF2-40-263; genus XYB2-FULL-45-11. The sequence continues at coordinate 638 of CALQZE010000055.1, forward strand.
TTTGCTCTGAATAATGATGAATATCGAGAGCGATTATTGGATGAACTTGCGAAAGCGGGGTTTGAAGATGCTCAACTTGAGTCACTTTACAAATTTGTTCAAAATACGTACACTTCCAACATCGAGACGGTAAAAAATAACAATACATTTTTTGCGCTCACTCGAAGTTTACTTGAAGCTGATCCCACACAAGATTTTCTCTTGTCCTTACTCGATCAATCGAGTCTGATCGCCGAGCAAACATTTGAGAACATTGCGCCAAACACCGTCCTCCCACAATTGAATATTCTTTTGGAAACATTACGCGCAACAGACCTTCACTCAAGACGAACAGTGATCGCTCAGAAGCTCCGTCAGGCGGAAGACGCTGGTGACACGGAAGCCGTCAAAAAATTGTTAGGGGAGTTATAACTAACGAGTTGATGTTAAATCAACTTAAGACTTTCTCGTACGCCAGTAACGACGAGATGGTGAATTTGAATTATGCCAACAAAACCAGTGAAAAAGATTGTGAAACCGGCAAAAGTCGTAAAGGTTGTAAAACCTGTTTCAAAATCTGCTGTTCCCGCAAAGAAGCTACAGAAACTCAACAAGACAAAGTTTCACAAGCTCGATAGCGCACACATGAGAGATCGGGATAAACCAAAAATGGCACAAAAGCCGGTTGAGGTAAAACCTGTTAAAGCGGGGAAAAAAGTTGCTGTTCCCGTTGTTCAAAAGGTTCGATATGTGAAAGCAAGTCCTCCAAGCGAGGAAGTACTTGACCGCTTGATCGAAAAAGGAAAGCAACGCGGATATCTGACGGAGAATGAAGTATTGTTCACGTTTACAGATGTTGAAGATTATCTCGATGTTTTCGAAGACTTTTTGGAAACAATTGATCGTGTTGGAGTTCACTTTGTTGAAATGAAGGAAGGTATTTTAGGTCGTGAGAAAGATCGCGGGGATGTTTACGATAAGATTCGCGTCACACATGAAAAAAATAAAGGAGGAGCCATTCCAGAAATCACACAAGATTCCATTCAGATGTATTTGCGTGAGATTGGAAAGATTCCTTTGTTGAATGGAGAACAAGAGGTTGCTCTTGCAAAACGCAAAGAGCGTGGCGAGAAAGAAGCGGAGCGTCGTATCATCGAGGCAAACTTACGTCTCGTGGTTTCCATTGCAAAGAAATTTGTCGGGAAACAAATGTCCCTTCTTGATTTGATTCAAGAAGGAAACATTGGTTTGTTCCGTGCGGTGAAAAAATTTGAATATCGTAAAGGGTATAAGTTTTCAACGTATGCAACATGGTGGATTCGCCAAGCCATCACACGTGCGCTTGCCGATCAATCTCGTACCATTCGTATTCCGGTTCACATGGTTGAAACCATTAACCGTTTTACACAGGTGGAACGTCAGTTGATTCAAGATCTTGGACGTGAACCATTGCCAGAGGAAATCGCTGCAGAAATGGGTGAAACCGTTGATAAAGTTCGTCACATTCGTAAAATTTCACAAGACACCGTTTCTTTGGAAACATCTGTTGGTGATGATGATGAAGATTCTAAACTTGAGGATTTCATCGAGGATGTCAAAACAATTTCTCCAGATCGCGCCGCTGCTCGAGAGTTGCTTCGTGATTACGTACAGAAAGCCATGGAAGGTCTCACACCGCGTGAGCAGAAGATTCTCGAAATGCGGTTCGGACTTGTCGATGGTGTCAGTCATACTCTCGAAGAAGTCGGTCGCGAGTTCGATGTGACCCGTGAACGTATTCGTCAGATTGAGGCAAAGGCTCTTGAAAAAATTCAAGCCAATTCCTTGATTGAGAAATTACGAGACTATTAAAAAGAACAATAAAACGGGCCTGTGCCCGTTTTATTGTTATCGGTTATAATGGGTATGCAACGGTTCGGATAGGGATGCGATATACCTGTGCAAGGTCGAACAAATCATGAACGTACGTTTTTCTTGCAAAGCGCACGTTCGAGATATTCAACTTTTATGGAACATGAAATGGAGGTGATAAATACGTCTTATTATGACTCGGAGACATTTGGCCGATTGTATGATGAATACTATCAGCCCGTCTTTGGGTTTTTATACAGTCGTACAAGTCACGCAGAAACAGCAAAGGATCTGACAAGTGAAACTTTTTTTCAAGCATTAAAAAATCTGCACAAGTATAAACCGCGTGCAGGAGCTTCTTTTAAATCTTGGTTGTTTTCGATTGCTGTTGCTCAAGTCGGGAATTATTATCGTCGTCGTTCCAAATATCTCGAGATTACAACAGAGGAAGCGCCGGAGATTCTCGGTAAGGATGAGTTTCGTCCAGACATCGCGTTTCAAATGGGGGAAGATGAACAGGAATTGAAAGAAAAAATTGAATTACTTCATGTTCTCATGAAAAAGTTGAATCAAAAACAACAAACCATCATCACATTACGTTTTTTCTCTCACATGAGTATTCCAGAAATATCCGGAGTTCTTCACATGAAAGAGGGGACGATCAAATCTCATCTGCATCGTGCGATTAAATGTTTGCAGGTTCTCATGAAAGAAACTCAACAAACAAACGTGTTTGAAGTACAGACACAAAAAAAATATGACAGAGCAATCGTCGCACAACATTGAAGATTTGTTTGAACGTATGGGTTCCATACAAATCTCAGAAGATACGGAGCATCGTTATGCATTGCGACGAAAGATTTTGTGTTCTAAATATTTTCACAAATCAAATGCGCAAGATCACAAAAAACTCTTTTTTCTCATTGTGCCATTTTTCGCAAGCGGATTTATTGTTATTGCTCTGACCGTTTCTTCCTCAACATCTTTACAAAATGATACAAGTACTTCGATCGCTCCTGTTCTTTTATCTGAGCAAATCGCTACGGAAGTCACAGCCTCATCTCTTTTGACGGATGCACCCGTCGCGCAATACATCGATGATCGTCCAATGATTCCGATGGGGCGTGATTCAAATCGTGTTGTGATGAATATGGCAAATGTGCTTTATGCGCAATAAAACAAAAAACAGGCAGAAAGCCTGTTTTTTTGATCTACGGTAACTGTTTGCCGCATTGTTCCATTGCTTTAATAATCGCACTCATTTTCTTTCCTTGAGCCGTAAGTTGATAGGAAGTTTGTTTGTGTGTCAGCATGTTCATTTCTTGAAGTCTCGTGAGTTTCAATGTGAGTGTACGCGAACTGATTCCATTTAGAGATACAAGTAATTCGGAGAATCGTTTTGAGGAAGAAAGCAAGTCGCGAATAATGAGAATTGTCCAGGTATCAGAAAGGAGGGTAGCAACTTTGGCAATTGGACAAGAGAGGGTACACAATTGTTTCGCTTTCATATGAGACAAGAATAGCATAAACACTTTATTTTGTAAAGACTTTACAAAATAAAGTGTTTAGGTTAGGATACCGTCAATCATTCATTATAACGTTTTTTATGAAAACTCTTCTCGAAGCCATGCAATGGCGTGCAGCAGTGAAAAAATTTATTTCAGAACCACTTAAAAAAGATCAAATGGATCTTTTGCTCGAAGCTGTTCGTCTTGCTCCATCAAGTTTTGGACTTCAACCAGTAAAAGTTATTGTTGTTACAAATTCAGAAGTGTTGTTGAAATTACGTGCTGCCGGATATAACCAAGCACAAATCTCAGAAGCTTCTGCACTTTTTGTTTTTACAGTAGAAACAGGTCTTGATGATGTGTTTGTTGATCGTTTTATTACATCGACCTCTGAAACACGTGGTGTTCCTGTGGAAGCGCTCACAGATTATTCGAACATGATGAAAGAATCTCTTGCATCACGAACACCAGAACAACGCATTGCCTGGGCAGCAAACCAAGCTTATCTGTCCCTGGGTGTTTTAATCACCAGTGCTGCAGTTGAAGGGATTGATGTTGGACCAATGGAA
>CALQZE010000056.1 GCA_943348955.1 Candidatus Uhrbacteria bacterium RIFOXYB12_FULL_58_10
ACGGAAACGTGGTGATGTGTGATTACGGATCGTCGAAAACACAGACGATTCTTCGCAAACACGCAAAACAACTTGCTACACTCGACCTCATCCAGGCAATTCAGCAAAAGCCATGACTCCGCCGTTGATTTTCAGCGGCTTTTTTGATACCATCGACCAACACTTATGTCTGATATCTATCTTGATAATGCTGCAACAACCCCGCTCGATCCTCGTGTTCTCGAGGTGATGTTGCCGTACCTTGGTGAAAAATATGGAAATCCGTCCAGTTTTCATTCAAAGGGGAAAGTTGCGACAGATGCGCTCCGTGAAGCTCGTGAATCGATCGCGACTGTTTTGCATGTTCGACCGGATGAGATTTTGTTTACATCTGGTGGAACAGAATCAGACAACTTGGCGATTCTTGGGTATGCACGCATGAACAAGCAGTTCGGCACGCATATCATTACAACCTCATTTGAACATCACGCCGTGCTTGAAGCCGCGATGCGACTTGAAAAGAAAGAAGGATTTCGCGTGACATATCTTACGCCTGACAGAGAGGGAATGATTGATCCAAAACAAGTTGCAGACGCACTCTGTGACGATACGATTCTCGTTTCGATCATGTATGCGAACAACGAGGTTGGAACGATCCAACCGATTGCAGAGATTGGAAACAGCATTCAAAAATTTCGTGCTGAAAAAAATCTTTCACATCTTGTTTTTCACACAGATGCATGTCAGGCAACGGCGTATCTCGACATGAACATCGAGAAGTTACATGTCGACATGTTGACGATGAACGGTCCAAAAATTTACGGACCAAAAGGAACAGGACTTTTGTACGTGAAACGCGGAATAAAATTAGAACCACTCATGTTCGGTGGCGCACAAGAAAAAGGGATTCGTCCGGGAACGGAAGATGTTGCGGGAATCATCGGACTTGCAAAGGCACTTGAACTTGTTCAAAAAGAACGTGTCGCAGAAACAGCTCGATTGATTCCATTTCGTGATCAACTGATCGACGGAATTCTCGGATCCATAAAACGCACACGACTAAACGGATCTCGAGAGAATCGTCTTCCGAACAATGTAAATATTTCGTTTATCGATATTGAAGGCGAAGCATTGCTTCTTTATCTCGATGCGGCAGGAATCTATGCGTCGACCGGTTCTGCCTGTACGAGTGCATCGCTTGATCCATCACACGTAATTCTCGCGCTTGGATTCCCTTATGAAGTCGCACATGGATCCATGCGATTTTCACTCGGTCATGAAACAACAAAAGAAGATATTGAATTCGTTTTAAAAACCCTTCCACCTCTTGTCGCAACACTGCGATCGTTGAGTCCTGTGAGTGTGGATGAAAAATATTGGCTGTAACGTTATGGATCACAAACAAGAACCCGTCCTTGGGACAAAAGGCGATGTCGCCTCACACGACCAAACAAAATCTTGGTTCTACACGGATATCGTGAAGGAACATTTTTTTCATCCGAAAAATTTCATGGAGAACGATGCGGATGAATCACAGTATAATGCGATTGGAAAAGTTGGATCCCCGGCATGCGGGGATGAACTTCGCGTATGGATGAAAGTGAATCCGGAAACAGAAAAGATCGAAGAATTTAAATGGAAAACATTCGGTTGCGGAAGCGCAATCGCATCAACATCCATTGCCTCCGTGATCGTCACAGAAAACGGTGGGATGACGCTCACAGAAGCGCGCGCTTTGAAACCACAAGACATCATGGAAAGACTCGGAGGTTTACCACAACGCAAATTCCACTGCTCTGTCCTCTGTGACAAAGCGCTTCGTGATGCGATCAATGACTTCTATCGTCGCACCGATCAATTTGATAAAATGGTTGTGGAGTCATCACGCATTATCGATCCTGTCTCAAAAGTAACAGATCATGATATTGAAGAAGCCGTGCTTGATGGCGCACAAACCATTGAACAAGTTCAACAAAAAACAAAAGTTGGTATTGGAAATCCAAACTGTTTACCGGCCGTTGAAGAATTGATTCGATTCTACCGAGAAAAATATTTCGGTGCCGCGTAAATTGTATGCAAAAAGAAATACTCGAAAAACGATTGGAACATTTGAAACCGATTCTCGCATCTGCTGGTAGATCTATCGAAGTGATCTCGATTGCATCACCGGTCGTGACATTTCGCTTGAGTGGATTTTGCGGCGGGTGTCAGTGTTCATCATCGTACAAAGAAGGTCTGCATGATTTGGCTCAAGAGGTTTGTCCGGAACTTACAGAAATAATTTTTGAAGAAGTATAAATGTATGCCACGCATTCGTGTAAAAGTTGATGAAGATCTTTGTATCGGCGCTGCATCGTGTGTCACCATCGCACCAGAAACATTTCAAATGAATGATGAAAATAAAGCGTACGTTTTAGATCACGGAACAGAACCAGAAGGATCTAAATATGAACGATGGATGGATGTCACAGATGATGAAATGGAAAATATTTTATTGGGCGCACAATCTTGTCCGACACTCGCAATCTTTATTTACGACGAAGCTGGGAAGCAATTGTTTCCAGATATTTAGAAAAGGCTGCAAAGTGAAAAAGTGAAAGAGTGGTAGAGTGAAGGTGTTTTATTTTTTTTTAAAATTATCCAACAACTCTTTAGCTCCCACACTCCACCACTCCATAACTCCATCACTTTTTTATGCATTACGTCATCATCGGCGGCGGAATCACAGGAACAACAGCGGCGGAGGAACTGCGCAAACTCGATTCATCCGCAGAGATCACTCTCATTTCGGAAGAAGAGCATGCGACTTATTCTCGCGTTCTTTTGCCACACTATGTTCGTGGAAAAGTTCCGCGTGAACGTGTCTTTTTGAAAAAGGAAGATTGGTATGAAGCACAAAACATCGAATGGCTTCGTGGAGAAACGGTTGTGAAGATTGATCCTGCAAATACATTTGTTGAACTTTCAAATGGTCGAGAAATTTCTTTTGATAAGTTATTGATTGCAACAGGAGGTGAGGTGAAATTGATTCACGATGATGTTAAGGGTGTTTCTTATTTTCGTACACTTGATGATACGGACCATCTCGTCGAACTCCTTCGAGCATTACCGAAAGATGCGCGCGGAGGAATTTATGGAGGAGGATTTATTGCCTGTGAATATCTGAACATGTTTCAGACGTTTCAAATTCCAACGACGATTGCCTTTCGCGGAGAACATTTTTGGTCGCATACGATCTCAAAAGAAGCCGGCATGATTTTGAATCAGCATTTAGAAAAAAACGGAGTCGAGATTATTGCAAACGCAAAGTTTGAACGAACGGTCGGTGAGAAAGTGCTCGAAGGATTTGAAACAACGAAGGGAACACATTTATGCGAGATTCTCGGAATTGGACTTGGAATCGAACCGCATTTCAAATTTGTAAGTGATGCGGGAATTGAAGTTCGAGAAGGAGTTGTTTGCGATCAATATCTCGAAACAAACATTCCAAATATTTTTACGGGAGGCGATGTCGCGGAGTTTTATGATGAGCGATATGGACGTTACATTCGCGCAGGGAACTGGATGAATGCCATGACACAAGGAAGACTCGTTGCAAGAAATATGTCTGGCGAAAAAACAGCATTCGATCTCGTATCATCTTACGCGACAAATGCCCTTGGTCTTGAAATTATTTTTATAGGTGACACCTCAAGAGAGGCAGCAGAGGAAACAAAACTATTTGGTTCTGTAGAATCGGGAGGGGTTACAGAACTGTTTGTTCGCAATAATCAGATTGTCGGAGCTGTCCTCGTTGGCCGCAATAGTGATCGAACGGCGCTTACGAAGCTGATTCAGGAAAAGGCCAAACCAGAACAATTTAATTGATTTGTCACATCTTTTGAACAAAATCGACTTAACAGTCGATTTTGTTTTGTTTTTGACAAATTCAATGATAGATATGATTGACAAAATGCCAAAATCATGATATAAATCTCTCTTCTTCTGTGTGCAGCCAATGGGTTTGCGCGGAAGGAAACAGATGGTATTTGAAGTTTGCGAGTGTCGCAAATCTCATGTGTTATCAGCGTTCCCTACAATTTGCGCAGCAAAGTGCTGCACAGGAGACAAAGACCATGTCAACTTCAACAATCGGCGAAGAAGTTTTTGCGACAGCGCTTGGTGAGAAAGCTGAAGAGTTCATCCGTACGCGTCTCGAACACTCCATGCGGGGTGCGCTCAACGCAGGCAACGGACCTCAAGGCATCATCTCAGCGTTCCTCAAATCGATCGGCAGCTCGGATGTTCTGAAGGAGATTCAAAAACTCCCCGGTGTGAACTCGAGTGATGTCTCCATCGTCCTCGCGGCCTTGCTCGAAAAGACCAACATGATCGACAAGCTCATGCCGGGAAACAAGAGTCCGACATGGAAGCTGGTCAAGCTTTTTCTCAAGGACACGGGCCCTCACATCATCCTTGCACTCGGCAACGGACTCTCGGATGGAATGAAGGTGGAAGGGGAGCTCAGCAAGCACATGTCCGCGGAAACGGTCCTGCCGG
>CALQZE010000057.1 GCA_943348955.1 Candidatus Uhrbacteria bacterium RIFOXYB12_FULL_58_10
ATCTTTTTATCCGTAATCAAAATAAAAGCATCTTCGTATTCTGCCTCCATGCGTTCCTGGCTGGTAATCATGTAAGGAGACACATATCCTCTGTCGAATTGCATTCCCGCAACAACTTCGACTTCAACACCGAAAGATTGTGATTCCTCGACGGTAATCACACCATTGTCTCCAACTTCTGACATGGCTTTTGCGATCATTGCTCCAATTTCAGAATCGTTCGCAGAAATAGATGCAACTTTCTCGATCTCCCCGCCCTTGATTGGCGTTGCAATTTTCGTTTTAATTTCATTCACGATCGCTTCAACACCCTTTTCAATTCCACGACGAAGATGTTGCGGATTTGTTCCGGCTGTCACATTGCGTAGTCCTTCGCGAACAAGGGATTGTGCAAGAACGGTTGCTGTTGTTGTTCCATCTCCCGCGACATCGTTTGTTTTACTCGCGACTTCTTTCACAAGTTCCGCCCCCAAATTTTCAAGCTTGTCTTCAAGCTCGATTTCTTTTGCAACGGTCACACCATCTTTCGTGACAATCGGCGCACCATATCCGCGTTCGATAATCACGTTTCGTCCTTTTGGACCGAGCGTAACTTTAACAGCATCGGCAAGTTTATCGACACCACGTTTAAGCGCGGCGCGTGCATCTTCATGAAAGGTTATTTGTTTGGACATATTTTTCTAAAAAGTTCCTGTAGATACAGATTACAGATCAGTACAGATATACGGATAAAATTTCCAACACGGTCATATCTGTATATCTGTGCAGCCGATCTGTAATCTGTATCTACAGCGTTATAATTATTCAATAATCGCAATAACATCTTCTGCACGAATGACGAGAAACTCTACACCTTCAACTTTGATTTCATCCGGTGTGTATTTTTTAAACAAAACCGTTTGACCAACAACACACGGCATCACAGATCGATTTCCATTATCCAATTCTCGTCCTGGACCAACGGCAATAACCTCACCACGCTCTGGTCGTTCTTTATCAACGGTTTCCGGAATAATGATGCCGGAAGGTGATAAATGTTCCACTTTCACTGCTTTGACGATAATGTGATCGCCGACGGGGGTGAGCTTCATAAATACGAATTAGGAATTTAAAATAAGGGATCAAGAATGCGACTTTAGCACTCTTTAGTCGAATCTGCTAATGGCGACCTTTTGGCGAATAAAAATCTAATAACTTACTTTGAATGCGTTGATAATCGCACACATATTGCGAGTGAAAATGCCGCAAGAGCAAGTCCGCTCCACATGGAAAAAAGATAATGATCAAATACGGCAAGAAAACAAAGTTCTAAAAAAATTGCGGCAGCAAACATTCCACCCGCATGAGTACGACGTGACCAAATTAATTTTATAAGTTCATACATCCAATAGGTAAATAGAAGAAGTCCTATCAAACCAAATTCTGAAAGAAGTAAGAGGAAGGCATTATGAAAAGGTTGATACGACCAAACAGGTTGATTTTTATTCATGGATTCAAGCGCAAATACATATGCTCCGGCACCAACTCCAACAACAGGATTTATTCTAAAAACATTTGGAAACGCTGCGTATTGTGATGCACGTTCTTCAATCGAAATGGCTTCCACTTGCAGCGTCGAATCAAAACGCGCGAGTACATGTGACCGAAGAACAAAGATCGATAAAAGAATCGTCACAAATCCAAGTGTGATCAACGGAATTGCACGATGTGGAACCAATCGTTTGTGCCAAAATAGTTGTGCCAAAATTGCAACGAGTGAAAAAGATAAAGCGAGCCAAGCACTTCGCGAAAACGTTAAAATAAGAGTGGAAGTAAATAAGACAATCAGGGGGGCATACATGTACGAATGCCATTTTGATTCTGCCGATCGAACAAACCAACCAAGGATAATAATTGCAATCGCGAGGTAGCCACCAAAAATATTTGGGTGAGGGAAACTTCCATAGGCTCGTAATGATCGAAATGTTTGTGTGGCAACAACAGCAATTCCTGAAGTATCCACCTGTTTTTCTGCGAGCCCAAATAACGTGGATGCCGGACTAAATCCATTTACATATTGATACCAACCAAGAATACACGGAATAATAAGTCCGAGAACGAAGGCGAGTAACACACGATCGAGTCGGATTTTCGGATCGACTAAATAAACAAACAACATTCCCGCAATCAAAATGTGTCCGAGTGTAAATAAACTGATGGAATAATACTGTGCGAACGTAAGAGATAAAAATCCCGTGGCAAGAAAAAGATAAAATCCCCGCAATGTCTTTCGCATTTCCTTCGGAGGTTGTTCAGAATCTCGTCGACTGAACACAAAAGCAGCAACGATCAAAAACTCGGTTACAAAAAATGCAAGTTTCCCGTATTCACTTATCCCTTCTATCATGGGCACAATACGATGTATATAGTGTGTCTGCCACGGCAAAAGAAAAATGGCGAGTAAAAAAATTAGGGAAGTTTTCTTTATGCGCATACACGTTTAAATGTTTCTTCATATTTTTTCTGAAACTCTGCACGACGATCTAAATCATGAAACTTAAGAATATCGTCCGTGATGACCACACGAGAATCTTTGTTTGCAATCGATCGAATAGAATTCGGAAATCGTTTTTGTTGGACAGATCGATAAAAAGATTCAAAAAGTCCACTGTGACGGACTGGCGCAAAAGACGGAACAGACGAATGACGAATGGAAACATTTGGAAGTTGTGTGTGTGCCCAACCGTTTGCACGATGAAATGACTCAATAGAACCATCGCGATCAAACAACGGAACGATCGATTTTGCCCAGAATGCAAAATAATGATCTCCTTCTTTTAGTCGAAGCGGTTCCATTTTAAGTGCGGAACGACTGGCAAAAAAACTAAAACAAAACGGATCTTGAACATTCGCGGATTCGGTATGCGGTCGGATTCCAAACAAGATAAAAGGCGCCACGATCCAAAAACGTGCAGACCAAATACTCCCCGGTTTTGTAATAATAAACAAATCAATATCACTTGAAGCGTTTGTGTTCCACCATGCAATCGAATTCACCGCAGCAACAGCACGCACACTTTCAAAAAGCGAAAAGAAGCGTGCGGCTCGACGAAGTTTTTTGTATTTACGAGTCGCATCCAGATAATGTTCTTGTCGCACGGAAAGAGAAGACGGAACTTCCTGTCGGAGTGAATAATGTCCATCAATACTCATCATGCGAAAACGCAGCCATTCACTTAATTCTAAAACGCGGTACACCTCAGACAAATCATAGACACGATCCGGTTCAAGCAACCATTTCCAAATCTCAAATCCTGTAACCGGATAATCGGTTACAGAAAACCAGCAAAGGGTTTTAAGAATGGATTGTTCAAGCGACGTCGACATAACCTTCTGCATGGTATCAAGAATCTGAATCCCCTGCTTGTGGACAAAAAAAACCGATCCTTTCAGATCGATTTTCTTTTTATTTTAGATTTTTGCAATTTCAGCAGCCTTTTTCTGTTTAAACACCCACCATTGTTGAGCAATCGAAAACGCTGTTACCGTGACCCAATACAACGTGAGTCCTCCGGGGAGTTTGATTCCGATCACAATCGTAACAATTGGCATGAAAATCATCATGGATTTATTCATGGATGCGAGCATGGACTCATCTTTTGCCCCTTCTGTACCCTTAACCTGTTTTGGAGGTTGTTGCTGCATAAGCATGCGAGTTTGCACAAACTGCAAGGCGCCTGCCAAAACGGCAAGAAAAATATTTGCTTTCCCAAGATCGATGATCCCGAGAAAAATCGTATTGATGTGTCCAGGATTGTGAATGAACGAATAAAGCTGATTCAACGTTGATCCATCAAACCCATGAAGAAGCACCTGATACAGGGCAATCAAGACAGGAAGTTGAATCAGAATCGGAAGACACGATGCTAGAGGATTTACTTTTTCCTCTTGATAAAGCGTCATCATTGCTTTTGAAAGAGCTTCTTTGTTATCTCCATGCTCCACTTTAAGCGCATCGAGCTTTGGCTGCAAAGTTTGCATCGCCTTTTGCGATTTCAAACTGGAACTCATTAAAGGCCAGAGTGCGAGTTTGATGATCACCGTAAGTGCAATGATGGAAAATCCAACATCAGCTCCCGGAATAACGTTATAAAGAAAGATCAGCAGGTTAAAAATCGGTTGAAAAAGGTACGTGTTGAAAATGTTCATAAAGTTTCTTTATTCTTTGACCTCTGTTGCGTCCACTGGCGCAATCTCTCCTTCCGGTGTCGCGGATTCAACAACTTCTTCTTTATCATTTTCAACGATATTGATTTTCCAACCCGTCAGTTTTGCTGCAAGACGAACGTTTTGTCCACCCTTCCCGATCGCAAGAGACAATTGATCTGTAACGACGCGAACAGAAGCGACCTTTGCTTCTTCGCTCACGTCTACATGTGCAATTTTTGCCGGAGCAAGACTGTTTGAAATAAATGCAACCGCATTTTTGTTCCATTCAATGATGTCCACTTTTTCTCCACCAAGTTC
>CALQZE010000058.1 GCA_943348955.1 Candidatus Uhrbacteria bacterium RIFOXYB12_FULL_58_10
CGGATGTATATTCTTTGACATGCTGCGTAAGAACAAAGGCAATTGCACGCACGAGTTGTTCCGCTTGCGCAGCATCCTGGTGATAAGCAGCAATGGTTAACAATCCAGTTCCATGCGATACCGTCGCGTCAACATTCTGTGCCCAGATACGACGACGTTTTACATCTTCTTTTGGAAATGTTTTTGCATCGATGTTAAATCCGCTTGTCATCACTTGATCAAAAAACGTACTCGTATAAACAATCGTTGAAAGATTTTCTGCGACACGTTCTTCTGAACGTGAAGCCGTATAGGCATCAACGGACGAGCCTAAATCTTGAAGGATCAACAATCGGACCGTGGAAGAATAACGAAGCGGCTGCACAAAAGAAACGATGAGTGCAAGGACAAGTCCAAGCAATCCAAACATGACAACCGTATGCCATCGACGAAATAATTCGCGCGTGTAATTTAATGAAGCCATAGTATCAATAGTATATCTTATTTTCCGTATTCACCCAAAACAACATTCACGGTTTTCTTTTCACCGAGTCGATCGATCGCAACCATGACCGTATCTCCTGGATGAAATGGTAAGAGACGTTCATCTAAGCCGTTTGATTCATCGATGTTCTGACCGTTCACAGACAACACAATATCTCCTTCATTTAATCCCGCGAGTGCAGCCCCACTCCCCTTTTTTACAGCGGGATGTCCCGTGAGATATGCACCCGACACATGACCGCGCATAAATTTTTCCGGCAATCCAACCGTATGAGCGATATCTATGTATTGCGCACCAAACGAAGAACGTACGATTGTTTTCTTTTCGAGCAAAGATGTCAGCGCTGGCAAAACATCTTCAAGTGGAAGTAATTGCATTTCTGCATCATGCTTTAAAATAAATCCGACGAACGCACCAGAAAGATCAAACGCAGGATTTCCAACTTCAGCCAAACTGAGAGAAATCGATAAGCGTCTTGAAGGGACATCTGAAGAAACAACAACTCCTTGTGGCCACACAAGTGCGCGCACAGATGCATTGATCAATGAGCCCGCATTTGTGACCGCAAAAATTTGTTGTCCCATGCTAAGTTCAAATGCTTTTCCAAATCCGATGACGGGAAGATTAGATGCCTGAATTTTGAGAAACGTAATATTTGTAACAGGATCCGTTGCGACACGCGTGACATCATACAAAACCTGTTTCACTTTCACAGACAATTGATCTGGAGATACTGTAGGCGCATTTGCAATCGCAATCCATCCGTCAGATGTAAAGACAACGCCTGTTGTAACGATTGCATCGCGACCATACCCGAAAGATCCTTTTCCGGATTTAAGAAAAACAGTTGCAAGACTTTGAAATGAATCATCGACAAAACGATTCGTTGCATCTGCATACGAACTTGGAAACGCTTTTGGTGTTCGATCTGTTGTTTGCAATGGACGCGTCTGTTCGTTTAATTGAATGGTGTAATCCGAAAGTGACGATGAAACAATCGCCGTTGCAAGAGCACCGCTTGCTCCACCAAGAATAATAGAAAGAAGAATAATACGAATTGTGATGGGAAACGTTGGATATTTCATAACCATTGTGAGCTTACGCCAATAAACAATAAAAGAAAACCAGCTGTGATGAGATATCTTCGAGCAACTTCTTTAGACAGTTTATGAATCACGTGCGCACGCGTCAGTCCAAAATAAACATAAGAGAATACGGTCAGAAATGCAGCGTTCGTATAAAAACCTGTTGGAAGAAATGAAATGGCAATAAAGAGCTCTGTAAACAGAATTGCACCGAAGCCTGCATAAAATCGTGTGTGGATAGATGCGGATTTTGAAACCCACAACATTCCATAAATCAGAAAGAAACTCAGAAAGAAAAAAGAAATCGATAAGAATGAAAGCGGAATTTGAACAAGCAAACGAATAGCGAATCCAAAACAGGTCAAAAAGAAAATGGAAAGTAAATTCAAAATCAATGTCAGGTACTCAAGAGAAAATGGCTGATACGCGGATGGAATGTGCGTATACAAAAAAATAAACTCGGAAAATAACGTGAGTAATCCAATTGTCACACACGTAACAATAAGACTTGTAGTCATGCTTTCAAATAAAAACAAAACGGAAAATGCAGACAAAAGAAAAATTCCAGCCGTTCCAAGAAAGAACCAAAAAGAAAATGTGTCCAATTGAAATTGCAATAAACGCGCAAGTAAAAGAAGAACAACAAAAACCGTGACAAGCACCGCTACAAATGGATGTGTCCAGCGCAACAAAAAAGCGGCAAATCCAAGTGCGCTTGTTAATGCGATAAAAAACGGCGTGATGCGATATAACAAAATCATAATCCTTTTTGTTACTTCAACTGAACCGTGAAGACGCCTGACATTAACACACTTCCCTGCTTATAGGTAAGAGCGTCCACTTCCATATAAGAACCGAGAGATTGATTAATGGAAGCCAGTTGCGTATTTACATAAGATTCAACAAGAGATCCAACGAGAAGGCGCGGTGCGTGAAAAGAACCGACATAAACATCTTTTAACGTAAGTGTCATGACACCCTTGTTTGCGGCAATATTGATTCGGGCTGTAACGGCTGTTTTTTGCGCACCATTTTTGAGCGGAAGAAATATTTCAAATTGTTGATCTGGTAAAATAGCAACTTGCGCACCGGATGGATCGATAAAATCGATTGTGGTTGTTTCGAGTGATTTGCGTATCGATGCCGTAAGTGAAGATTCTGGAATTGAAAGTTCTATGGTTCGATCCGTTAATTTTCCACGACCCGCTTGCAAACGTTGAGCCAAAACAGATTTGAATGTGGATTCCGCAAGAACTTCCACCGATGTTCCGGGAGAAACAACACGGATCGGTTCCGGTTTATGAAATGCAACGGAAGATAAAACGGGAATGTAAAATAATCCCGTTGCGGCAACCATCCAAGCAATCCACATGACGAACGCAACAAGAACAGCGAGCAAAAGAAAAAAACAATTCAACTTCGGATGTCGTTTTGATGTTTTCGTTCCAATATCTTGAATCACTTCATCCCGGTGACGATCTTCTGCGATTGTATTTCCGGAAGAACCGGATCCGGATCCTCCGGATTTTTCAATGCGGCTCATAATTTCAGCCAAGATGCTTTTGTCACCGCATTGCGAAAACGTGTCAGTCCGTCTACCGCATCTTGCGAGTGATTTTGAAGACCCTCTTTCATTTGCTGTAAACTCAAAGCAAGTTCAAGATGCAAATCTTTTTCTTGTGCCGGAACACGCATGTGCAACAACTGATTAAGGAATGATTGAACAAGAGCAGATTTTGCACCATCATCCCCGACCGCGGAGTATGAAGTGAGAAATGATTTTACACTGATCGTAAGTTCCTTTTGATACGCCTCATCAGAAACAATCGGAGTTTCAACGGGCGGTTTTGTTTGTTGAACGTTTGCAGTGTACGAAAAAAAGATCAATACACCGAGAGCTGCGGATAAGAAAAAAACGAACAAAAGAAACCAAGGGCGCTTGTGCAACATACGTTTTTTATTGATAAGCTTTAAATGTGTCGTCGATGATCACCATAGCAATTGTTGCAAGTGGAATCGCAAAAAAGACTCCAATCAATCCACCGACTTGCACACCAATCAGCAAAGCGATGATACAAACAATTGGATTTAATCCTGTCACCTTCTGCATAATCTTTGGAACAAGCAAATGATTTTCCACTTGTTGAATCACGAGGTAGCTGATGATCACAAGAAGAGCAAGAGCAGGAGCTTGTGCAAACGCGATAATCGCTGCGGGAATAGCAGAAAAAATCGGACCCACATACGGAATCATTTCGCAAAAACCAGCAATGATCGCAAGTAACAAAGCATAACGAACTCCAAGAAACGAAAGAGTGATGTAACTGACGAGACCAATGATGAATCCAAGAAGAAGTTGCCCGCGCAACCACGCCCCGATCTTCAACTGAATTTTTTTTGTAATTTCTGAAAGATAGGGTTGATACGCAACAGGTGCGAGCGATTTAAAATATTTTTGCATCTTCTCCCCTTCTGCAACCATATAAAACGTAAGAACAAGAATCACAACAATCGTTGCAAGTCCTCCAAAAATTCCTTTTACCGTTGTAAATACGGAACCGATCGTTTGAGAAAATCCTTCTTGCAAACTCTGTAAACTTGTTGCGACATTTTGAGAAAATCCATGTTGTGCGGAAAACGCTTGAATCTGTACAAATGCACTTTCAAATTCTTTTGAGAACGTCGAAGTATTTGCCGTCAACTGCACAAACTGTTCCGAGATAATTGGAACAATTCCGACCGCAATCAGTGCAAGAAAAGCAAGCAGTACAATATAGACAATCATCACCGCAAGTGCGCGTGGAATGTGTCGTCGTGCAAACCATTCTGCAAATGGATCAATCAATGCCGCAAGCAACATCGAAACAAAGAAGATGACAACAACATTCCTGACGTACCACAAAAACGCAAGAACAAAAATAATCAAAACAGCTTTC
>CALQZE010000059.1 GCA_943348955.1 Candidatus Uhrbacteria bacterium RIFOXYB12_FULL_58_10
AAAAAGAGATCAAATTTGATCTCAGTGTATCATATTTTTAAACAATTCGTCTTTATTTTTTTCTCCAAACAAATTTTGCAAGAGGTTTTGGATAAAGAATAAGATGTAAATTAAATTGTCGTTTGAATTTTGAATATCCTTTCCATGCGTAAGTATCACCTTTTTTCCACACGTTGCCGAAATTAAAAAATCGTATTCCTTCTTCAATACCTTGCTTGTACCAATGGTCAATAAGTCCGACGCCTACAGCTGTTTGTCGAACATTTTTGTGAATGAAGGATGTTGTGTGAAGAGATTGTTGAATATCTTTATATTGAATGACAGCGAGCCCCGCAATAATTTCCCCTGTTTTTTTGTCACGCGCTCCAAACAGTCGAACATCTTCCGGATAATGCTCCATATGAAATTTGAGTAACCACATGCATTCTGTTCGCGTGAACCAATTTAATCTTTTTGTGGCGTGATAGGCTTTTGTAAACTCTTCAAGACCGACATCCGCCATTTCATATCGATCATCCTTCAACCATTTTGTACGATGACGAATCGCGTGGTCTGACCAGTCCTTCCAATAAGAATCTTTATTTTGTTCATTGATAACACCGATTCCTTTTTGATAACGGTCGATAATGAGTGGGTTTGTATGAAACCATCCATGTTTTTTCTTGGTCGTATAAGGCTGCCAATGAACCCATGTTAGAAATGATGAAGATTCACTGACAGGTTCTTCATCCGTAATATATTCTTCGTATCCGAATGGACCAGCTGTTAAATGTAGACCAAGACATTCTCTACGACCCACAACACGACTTTTTGAAGTATTCTCAATGCGTTTTAGAAATGTCGGAGATTGCCGTTTGTCTGTATATCCAACCGGAACCTGATCTCCACAATGACCTCGACCGAAGTGTCGATAGACAGCCATTTGATTTGTATTGAATTCAAGATCTTCCCATCGAGAAAAATAGCGATCAAATACCGGAGCGACAGATTTTTTTTGGCGAAAAAAATTCATTGCCATATATCCGTCTTTGTCGAGAAGTCCGACCAACTGTTTGACGAAATCATCTGTTTCAAGAAGCGGGGAAAGGGATCGTCCGACGAAGAGATCGACAATGATAAAGTCGAATTGGGTTTTGAATTGTGTGATGGCAACACGCGCATCATCGGTTATGATGTCGACGTTAATCAAATCTTTTGGTTTCAAATAAATTGTTTTTGCAATTTCAACCATGACAGGATCGTATTCAACAGCGGTGATATGGGCATTTGGAAAACGCGCATGAATTTCTCGCAAAGCTCCTCCTCCTCCAAGTCCGAGTAGCAGAACGCGTTTCACCTCTTGTTTCTTCGGAATACGTGCAATCATGATTCGAAACAGCTGATCGATGTACGGTCCGGATTGAAAACAACCCCCCACGGTGACGCGAGGGGAGCCAAAAATTCTATAAATGGAAATGGATCCGTTTTTTTCTGATCGAATGAATTCTCGTGGACTAACAGAGGCAAAAAGATTTTCCAGAGTTTCGTTCATACGTCTTCAGCTACATCTTTTTTAAATACTTTTTCAATTCTGCTCCGATCTCTTTGTGTTTTAATCCAAGTTCGATTTGAGCTTTTACAAATCCGAGTTTACTTCCGCAGTCGTATCGAACACCGTCGAATTCACAACCAAAGAGAGATTTTCCATCTGCAAGGTGTGCTGCAAATGCATCTGCGAGACGAATTTCTCCGTCTTTTCCTGCAGCAACTTTTGGCAACATTGCCATAATTTCTGGGGTGATGATGTAGCGTCCGACGACAATCAAATCAGAAGGAGCTTCTGCGATAGTCGGTTTTTCAACAAAACGATTAATCTGCCATGTTCCTTTTGAAAGTTTTTTTCCGCCGATGACACCGTAATTTGAAACTTCTTTTTTTGGAACTTTTTGAAGGGCAATGACTGGACACTCATACTCATTGTAAACATCGATCAATTGTTTGAGAGCAGGCATCTTTCCATCGATGATGTCGTCGCCGAATAAAATGGCGACTGGCTCATGTTTTTCTACGAAGGGAAGAGCGGAAAGAATCGCGTGTCCATCACCGAGCGGTTTTGTTTGGCGGACAAAGGCAAACTTCGCGAGTTTCCCGATTTTTTGAATTTCTTTCAACGCTTCAATTTTCTTTTTTTGTTCAAGACGATATTCCAATTCAAAGTTACGATCAAAGTGATCTTCAATCGCACGTTTGCCGATCGCGGTCACAAAGATGATTTCTTCGATTCCGCTCGCGACTGCCTCTTCAACAATATATTGAATAACAGGCTTATCAACAACAGCAAGCATTTCTTTCGGCTGCGCTTTGGAGGCCGGTAAAAATCGTGTTCCCATTCCCGCAACCGGGATAATTGCTTTTCGAATTTTCATAGTGTTTGCATTATAGCAGGCCAAAGGGGGGAGGGACTAGGGGGTTGGGAGAAAGGGTTTAGGGGTTAGGGATTAGGTCGAATGCGAGATAAGTACCCTATTTATGAATGAGTAAATCGAGATCGATATCTAGATTCTCAAGGTTTTGTTTGATCACAGACTTTGAATCGTCAATGGCTTTGCGATAAAGATCACTGCCGATTGCTTGCAAGAAGAAATCCAAAATATCCTCGGAAGCAAGCATGCCGATTTCCTGATCGTGTGATGTCTTGAAGTAAATAATCACTTCACGAATCAGAGCCGCTCTTCGGTCGGGTGTGAGAACATCCCATTCACGTTTTACGGTTTTCATATTTCGATCAACATTAAATCACTCCAGACTCTTGTAATTCCAGTTTCAATTCATTCAAGAATTTTTTCAAGAATAACGTTCTTCGCTTCGCAATGCGTTTTGCAAGTTTTGTGTGCATTCTTTTTTCGACAACAAGCAATCTCTTATAAAACAAATCAAGTCCGAATTGAGAAGCGGCTTCACGTTTTTTGCAAAAAGGATCTGCAGGATCAAAAAACGATCGATTCATTTGTCCACCAGAAGAAAATGTTCGCATGATAGAGATTGCACCTGTTGCTTCTAATCGATCTGCGTCTTGCAAGATTTTTGCTTCGAGTAAATCAGGCATAATTCCTTTTGAAAACGAACACTGCTGAATACATGTCATAACACGTTCAATTTTCTTTTGTGGGTACCCTTTTGTGTTTTTCAAAATCAATGAGACAAGCTCCGCACTCTCATTCGTTTCATTTTTACTTCTCGGATCATTTTTTGGATAGACAATCACATCATGAAAAAGCGCAGCTGGAATCAGAATATCCAAATCAGCCTTTTCTGCTTTCCCAATCTTTTTCGCTAACTGAAAAACACGAAAGGCATGTTGAAAATCATGTGACGGATCCGTCTTCGTTTGCTTTTCTTCTGCGATTTTCAGTAAAGTCTTTTCAATGGATGCATTCATAAGGAGTCTGTTTCGATCTTAATATCGATTCCATTATAGCAAGGAATGTAATGAATCGGTTACATGACACGCATATCTTGATTCGATTGATTCCTCATGCTATTCTCCCGCTAGCCTGGAGAGGTGGCAGAGTTGGTTGAACGCGCACGACTCGAAATCGTGTAGACATGCAAATGTCTCGAGGGTTCGAATCCCTCCCTCTCCGCCAAAAATCAAAAAAAGGATGAGAAGTTTATACTCCGCAACGAAGTGAAGGGGTAAATCCCTCCCTACTCCGCCATAAATACACCAGCTCATCTGGTGTATTTATAAATCAATAGAGTAATCTATAAACACTATGTTTATTGTTTCTGCAGGGAAAGCCTTTAATGATATTGATGCCTTCGGCTGCGCGATTGCATATGCCGAACTTCTTCGTAAAGAAGGGAAAGAGGCACAGACAATATTTATTGGCCCACTCAATCATTCCGTAACAAAATTAGCTCTTGAACAAGGTGGTGAATATCGTACAAATTATATTCCAACGGATGACGATCAATTTATTTATGTAGATCTTTCTGGACCAGATCATTTCGCTTTTGAAAATCAAGATGAATCAAAAATTTTTGAAATTTATGATCATCACTATGGCTACGAAGATTATTGGAAAGATCGACTTGGTGAACATTCGCACATTGAACGTGTCGGTGCTGCAGCAACATTGATCTGGGAAGAATTTAAAAAGCGAGGATTCGAAAAAGAGATTTCATCAGCAAGCGTAAATGTACTTGCCTTGGCGATTCTTCAAAACACACTAAACTTTACTTCGACGGAAACAAACGAACGAGATCTGACAGCGTTTAAGGAGCTCGAATCTCATATTACGATGGCAAGTGGTTGGCAACAAAGGTATTTTGAAGAATGCGCTGCGGGAATGCGTGAACATTTTGATGAGACGTTGCGTAATGACACAAAGAAGATTGAGAGAGACGGAGAAAAAACACTTATTTTTTCTCAACTT
>CALQZE010000060.1 GCA_943348955.1 Candidatus Uhrbacteria bacterium RIFOXYB12_FULL_58_10
ATTTTTTTATAAAACAACAATCACAGAACCTCTGAATAATAAAAAAATCCGGAGTGTTCCGGATGAGCTAAGGAGTGAGACGATTGACGCCGCGGTAGAGGTACGTGACTTCGCGCACATTACCGAGGCCTGTGAGGAGCATGAGCATGCGGGAAAGACCGAATCCGAATCCGCCATGCGTCGGCATGCCGTAGCGGAAGAAGTCGATGTAGAACTGAATTTCTTTCTGTGTGAGACCTTTCTCGATCGCTTGCCGAAGCAAGATGTCGGGACGATGTTCGCGCTGCGCACCACTTGTCACTTCGAGACCGCGCCACAGCAAGTCGAAACTCTTTGTGAGGTTGGGATCGTCTTCGTGACGCATGTGGTAGAACGGACGGATCGTGATCGGCCAGTCCGTGACGAACACGAAGTCATGACCGAACGTCTCTTGCGCGTACTGGCAAAGTTGTCGTTCACCTTCCGGGTCAAGGTCTCCTTTCGGATCCGTGATGAGGTGACCGCGCTCTGCGAGAATCTGAATCGCTTCCTTCATGGAGATGCGCGGGAATGGAAGCGTCGGGATGACAACCTCTTTTCCGAACCGCTCGCGGATTTCATCTCCGTGAGCCATCTTGACCATCGTGAGAACGTAGTGAAGCCACTGTTCTTCGATTTCCATAACGTCTTCATGAGATCGAATCCATGCCACTTCAACGTCCACGGACGTAAACTCCGTATCGTGCCGAACCGTATGCGACGGATTTGCACGGAAGACCGGACCGATTTCGAAGATGCGATCGAAACCTGCAGCCATCGCCATCTGCTTGTAGAACTGCGGCGACTGAGCGAGATAGGCTGTCCTGTCGAAGTACGGAACAGAGAACAGTTCCGCACCGGATTCACTCGCGTGCCCCATGAGCTTGGGCGAATGGATCTCGGTGAAGCCGCTTGAAGTCCACCACGTCCGCATGGCGTGTTCGATCGTGGTCTGCAACCGGAAGACAAGGTTCATCTCCGGCCGACGCAAGTCGAGGTAACGCCAGTCTTGGCGAGTGGGCAACGGAGAATTTGCATCGAGCGGCAGCGGCTTTTCCGCAAGTCCGACGAGAGTGATGCGTTTCGGGACGATTTCCATGCCCCGCAACTTCACATGATCATTCTGGATCAACATCCCCGTCACTTCGACTGCAGATTCGGGAGTGAGTGATTCGAGGATGAACTCAATCTCACTGCCTCCTTCCGTGCGTTCGTGTGTAATTTGGATCAGACCCGTGTGATCGCGCAGGACCAGAAATTGCATGCGCTTTGCATTGCGAATTGACTGGACCCAGCCACAGACACGAACGTCTTGCCCGGCATACGCTGGCGTAATCGTTCCAATGTGCAAACGTTTCATCCTCCACTCCTTCCTATGGATACACCCTGCGTCGAAAAACGCGGGGAAACGGGATGGTATCACGTACGTGTGGAATATCAAGGAGCCAACGGATCATCCAGATCGATCACGTACGGAAACGGTTCGATCGAACCCGGAATACCACTGATCCAAAAACAAAACGCCACCCGATGAGCGGCGTCGCTGCAACCAACCGGTCACAGTCACTTCAGAACCAGAGGAAACAAAATCCCCCAGCTGAGCGATCATGTGCATCACGACACCCCGTTTCGTGAAAGGAACAGTCTATTCGAGCACGTTGCTCGATCTAGATAATGCATCTTTGATCGTTTTTCTGATTTTTGTCAATAGAATGAAACAGGAAAAACTATTCTCGTATCTTTTTCGCAAGTTCGGCAAGTTCTGCATCATCCGCACGCTGAAAATCATGAGAGGAGATGTAACCTTCGTAGTGATCGAAAAATTTATCCACGCTTGATTTTCGTTCAATCCATGCGTTTGATTTAGTTCCATGCATCGGAAACAATTTTGCGTGCAAATGGTCGACCCCAAATCCTTCAAAAATCATTCCGGTTCGTCCGACATCCTCAAGCTTTTCATCAATCAGCTTTCCAACTTTTTTAGATGCCAACACTAAACCAGACAAGACATCATCAGATGCATCAAATGCATAACTTGTCACATGATCTTTTGGAATCACCACAGAAAATCCTGGGGTATTTGGGAAAATGCTCAAGAAGGCAAGAAACTTCTCATTCTCCCAAATTTTATGACACGGGACATCCCCGGCAACAATTTTACAAAAAATACAATTTTCCATATCTACGAAACGATTTTCACAAAATGTCGTTTTCCTTTTTGAAGAAGTGGGTTTGTTGCAGGATCAACAACGAATTCATAATCACTGACAACTTCCTCATTCACTTTCACACCACCGCCATCCATTAAACGACGTGCATCTCCTTTTGATTGCGCGAGTTTTGTTGCGACGAGTGCATCCACAATCGACATCGCATGTTCCAATTTCATTTCTGGAACATCTTCTGGTACGCCGTGATCTTGAAATAAATTATTAAAACGATCTGTGGCAGCTTCGGCTTCTTCGCGATCGAAATATTCTGAAACAACCGCTTTTGCCAAAGCTACTTTGAAATCACGTGGATTTACACCGTCTCCCATCGCGATTTTCATTTCTTTGATTTCTCCGTTCGGAAGATCTGTGAGAATTTCGAATCCGGGAATAATCATCCCATCCGTCCAACTCATCACTTTTCCAAACATATCATCCGGAGAATCGGAAAGCGTAATCATGTTTCCCTCGCTCTTTCCCATTTTCTTTCCGGTTGGATCCACAAGCAATTTTGACGTGATAACAAATTTTTCTTTGTGTTGAACCGCTTTCATCAAATCACGCCCCGCAAGCATGTTGAACGTCTGATCATTTCCACCAATCTCTCCATCCACATTCATTGCGACAGAATCATACGCTTGCATGAGCGGGTACAAGAACTCGTGAAGATGAACCGGTTTCCCTTCTGCAATCCGTTTCTCGAACATGTCACGTTCCAGCATTTGTTGAACGGTGAAATTCGAAGCGAGTTCGACAATCTCGGAGAATCCGAGTTTTGCGAGCCAATCACTGTTGTATTTCAACTCTGCAGGATTTTCTCCTTCGAAAGAAATAATTTTACTTGCTTGTGCCACGTAATTTTTTGCATTCGTCAAAACCTGTTCACGTGTTTGTCGTACACGAGTCGCCGATTTATCTGTTGGATCGCCAATCATTCCGGTAAAATCACCGATCAGCAAAATCAATTTGTGACCGAGTTTTTGAAACTCCGCCATTTTGCGAAGTGGAATTGCGTGACCTAAATGTAAATCAGGACCCGTCGGGTCGATTCCGAGATAAAGCGTGAGCTGTTTTCCATCTTTCAGGCGTGCTTCGAGAAATTCAAACGACGGATAGATATTCTCTACTCCGCGTGTAAGAAGATTTTGAATGGCGTCGTTGTCGGTATTAATAGACATATAGTTCAAGATTACTTGTTCGCTTCAACAAAGGCAACCAATTCATTGCGCTTTTCGTTCAAAGATTCTTCTGTTTTTGCCTCAATAATCAACCGAATCAACGGCTCGTTGTTTGACGCACGAACGATAAACCACCAATCACGATCGAAATCACATCGAATTCCATCCAATTCATTTACGCGCGTCGCTTTTGATCCGTACGTTTCTTTGAGCGCTGCAAGAATTTTTGCTTTATTATGAACTTCAAAATTGATTTCTCCACTGTTGTGATAGGCACGAAGTGGTCGAACAAAATCTGCAAAGGTCACGCCAGAATTTTTCCAGACGGAAAGCATGCGAACAAACGCATGATCAACAGATTCCAAATTTGAAAATTCGGGAAAGAAAAAATGCCCAGAGACTTCCCCGCTGATTACGGCATCGAATTCCGCCATCTTGCGAATCATAAATGTGCGTCCTATTGGTGATTCGATTAATTCTCCACCCGCTTCCACAATCGAATCGATCGTTGTCCAGCTTTGATTTGGTGCAACAACAACTTTTGCACCTGATACGTGTAACAAAATTTCTTTTGCAAAAACAACAAGAGCTAAATCTCCGCGCAAAGAAAATCCTTCGTTGTCAATAAATGCGATTCGATCTGCGTCACCGTCGAGCGCAACACCAAGCATTGCTTTTTCTCGAAGGACGGTTGCTTTTAAAACGTCGAGTGTTTCTTCGATCGCTGGATTTGCTGGATGATTTGGAAAATGAGCATCTGGTTCCGGAAACAATTCAATCATTTCGATATGAAGTCGTTTGCACACTTCTCGAATTCCCATTGCTCCCATTCCATTTCCGTAATCGACAACAATTTTAATTCCAGATAGATCCGGAGGATTTGCAACGGAAATACATTTATCAATATACGTAGAGAGAACATCTTGTTCCGTTACAGATCCTTTCAAAACGTTTGCCTCCGGTTGATGTTGTTTATTCAATTCTTCTA
>CALQZE010000061.1 GCA_943348955.1 Candidatus Uhrbacteria bacterium RIFOXYB12_FULL_58_10
GGTGCACAGACAGATCAGCTGTTTGTGATTCTGTAGGACAACGTTCAAGGAGATGCCATGTCCAGTCGAGAGTTCAAGGGTATTCGTGTGAGTCCGGACATCAAGGTTGATGGCGGACACATCGTTTCTATCGAAGGTCCTATTCGGACCGTCATGACCTACGTGTACATGAAAAGCTGGAGGCCGTCGCAGATCATCATGCTCGGCGAGAACGGTTCTGTGACCAGAGAAGGTTGTTTCGACGAAGTTCTCGTTCACATGATCGTCGTGTGCAGGGAGAGCAGCAACATCGCACAGGTTCGCGGCTCGATCGACAAGATGCTTCTCGAAGCGCTCAAGCAAGACGGGTTCTGCTATGCCCATCTGCTTGCCGGTCTCGATCGCGGTGTACGTCTCGCTGTTTTCGGTTCTGACTTCGTCACCAATCCGCATGCGGCCATGATCGCGGAAGTGCTTCTCGAAGCATTCTTCCGGAAAAGCGGTCGGTACAAGGCGGATGATTCCGAAACGAACACGCTGCTTCTGATAGGAGATTCTGGTGATCGCGTGATCGCTGGCTTCGTCGACGGTCGTGACAATTCGTTCGGCTTCCTGACGGACCCGTTTGTTCCGCATATTGAAATGCGCAATGCGATCGTCGGTGAGAATCTGCTCGTGTGCGTGTCTTGCGGAGGAAAGCAGCTCGCGGGTATCAACTCCGAAGACGTCTTGGCCTTCTTGACGTCGAAGGACCGGAATCGTTTCCTGCCGTGGTCGTTCGTTCAGATCGGATGTGATATCGAAGATGTGGCGATCGTTGACGGAACGAACGTTCTCATCTTCACGCTTCGCGACGGAGATTTCCGGCTGATGCCTACGCTTGTCCAGTTCAACGCAAAGGGCAAGATGATTCTCATTCCGAGTGCCGCCGAAGCTGTTCGCGCGGAAGACTTGTGCGAAGACGTTCCTTCTACGATCGTGCGCGTCACCAAAGACGGTACGCTGATCTTTGCAGATCGTCAGAGTGAAACGACGCTCGTGCGTTACGATCAGCCCCACAACTTCGGTTCTCGGTTCGAAAACATGGTCGTTCTTTCTCTCTCTGGAAAACTTTCTGCCAATCTTCCCGCATTCGCCGGTTGATGGTCCCCTTCCTCGCGCTTACTTGTGTGAGGATTTTTTTATTCACAAAATAAAAGACCTCGCAGAGATTTGCGAGGCAAGAGCCGAGTTATTGTGACCGCTTGAGAAAAACACCACCGGCGTTTTCGAAGACCGTTCCCGGGTTTGCACCACACGCAGAACAGTACAGAACCGGATCGGTCAACGTCATGAGTCCGCAGTTCGGACAATGACCTGAACCGGGAGCGAGGAGAGTTCGCAAGGTACGAGTCCAAGCGCCGAGCGTGTGCAGATGATGTTGCACACGCCATTCGGTGAGATGTGCGGCCGTTTCCCGATCCAGACCGACGAAGATGACTTCGAGTTCGGGAGAAAGCTCAGCGTCGAACGCGCGCTTGCAGCGACGTGCGATTTCGAGCATGGACGGACGGGAGTCTTTGTCGTCGAAGCGGATGATACACATGGGGGTGAGCTCCCTGAAGCGCAATCGCTTCGCAATGCGTTGGGCTTCGGTCATGGAAATGACGGGCATCGTGGTTTGCATGCACATGGTGTTTTCCTTTTGGGTTGGTGAAATGAACTGATTGCATAATCAAAATATCATTTCGTCAGGATTTACAAATAGGCGTTGACGTAATTCTCGACAACATGTTGACTACTGAGAATTTGCATGAGATCCTAGAATATATGCATATGAACTATTCATCTGAGATCATGAAAGGACTTGGTGCCTTTGGTCTTGACGAGAAAGAGGTCAAAGTCTATCTCGCCGGTCTTGAGATTGGAACAGCGACTGTTCTTGAATTATCACGTCGCACAACGCTCCCGCGCACAACGCTGTATCCGATTCTCGAAAGACTTGAACATCAAGGTGTATTCAAAGTTGGTAAACAAAAAAATACAACCGTTTATATTGCAGAGTTACCGGATGTTTTAAAACGTCATTTGGATGATCGCGCACAACTGTTTGCAAAAACAGTTCCTGCTCTTGAGATCATTCAAGATACAGTCCACGATGGACCCGGTGTAACTTTTTATGAAGGCTCAGATGGATTTAAACGTATTTGGAAAGCGATCATGAGTTCTGGTGTGAAAGAATATCGATTGATCACAAGTGGAACAGGATTGCTTGATTATGTGAAAGAACCATACATTGTGAAACGTGTGATTGCGGAACGTCTTGAGAAAAAAATTGTGAGTAAACAATTGATTCCAGATTCTCGCGACGCAAGAAAAATTGTTGAGAAAGATAAAGAAGAATTACGCGAATCAAGATTTCTTCCAGCGAATATTAAATTACCATCAACCGTGATTATCTTTGCCGATCAGGTTGCGTTTATTACGACACGTAAAGAGAACACAATGATTCTACTTGCGAGTGGAGATGTCGCGCTTACGTATCGAACCTTGTTTGATTTAATTTGGGACAAAGCAGAAACAGGAAAAAGTGTTTAAAAAACGCATTTCAAAATTCGATCGATAAGCGGTCGAATTTTTTTGTTTGTGTGAAAAACTCCTCGCAAATCGCAAATCGTAGTACTATGTTCCTACATGAAATCCTCCAATAAAACCCTATACGTTCTCGACGGAAATGCGCTTTTACATCGCGCATGGCATGCCATTCCTCCTCTTACAACAAAGGAAGGACTTGTTGTGAATGCGGCATATGGATTCACAAATGTCGTTGAAAAAATTCGTTCCCAGTTTAAGCCGGACTATTTGTGTGTTGCATGGGATTTACCCGGTAAAACATTTCGTCACGAATCAACAGAATCTTATAAAGCAACGCGAGAAAAGAAAGCACCAGAATTGTACGCACAAATTCCGATGATTCAAGAAATTCTCCGCGCTTATCATGTTCCTTCGTACAGCGCTCCAGGTTTTGAAGCCGATGACGTGATTGGAACCATCGCGGAGGTCGTAAAAAAACAAGGAGTCGATGTTGTCATTGTCACGGGCGATATGGATGCGCTGCAATTGGTTGATGATCACGTCCGCGTTCTCTCTTTCATCAAAGGAGTGTCTGAAACGAAAACGTATGACGAAGCCGCAGTGATCGAGCGATTTCAATTAAAACCAATCGATCTGATTGAGTATAAAGCTTTGCGAGGTGATACATCCGATAATATTGCAGGTGTTGCGGGGATCGGTGAAAAAGGAGCGCTTGAGTTGATTCAAAAGTTTGGAAGTGTCAAGGGAATTTTTGAAGCGTTGAAGAAAGGCGAAGTCCCATCGAAGTTTGTAAAAAAATTGGATGGAATGGAAGACGTTGCAAACAAAGCGCATATTCTTGTCACAATCGTGCGAGATGTTCCTGTTGCATTTCACATTAACGAAACTGTTTTTCAATTACCAGAAGTCGAGATTTTAAAAGGCTTGTTCGAGCGATATGAATTTCGAACACTGTTGCGAAAGTATGTAGGCTCATCCGGAAGTGAAATGGTTGCCCCACCCATTGATGACATGAAGGGAAATATTTCACATCCAGAAAAAAAAGAACATCACAAAGGAACGATTTCGAAGTATATTGAACTCGTGACGGATGTAAAAACATTTGAAACAATTCTTTCTAAAATAAAAGAAGATACGATTGGAGTTTTGCTCGGAACACAAACACCAGATCTTTTTGGGAAAACACTTGCATCATTTGCGTTGTCTGACGGAGCGATGACGGTATGTGTGATGAATCCAACACAAGAACATTTCGATTTACTTTTTCAAAAATTAGCGCAAGCAGATCTTGTCGTCTTACACGATGAAAAATTATTTATGCACACGCTGTGCATTTCAAACACGAAATGCCAAATGCCAAACACGGTTTTTGATACGATGATCGCTGCGTATCTATTGAACGCAGGATCTCGAGCACATGATCTCGCAACCGTGTTATCTGAAGAACTTTCTTTGAAGAACATAGAACTTCCTATCTCCTATACTTCTGAAAAAGAATTCAAAAAACTTGCAGAACTTACGGCGTGTTTACCCGCCCTCGAAAAAGATTTACGAAAAAAATTGCATGAGACAGAACAAGAAAAAATATTTGATGAAATTGAAATGCCACTCGTTCCTGTTTTGTATCGCATGGAAGAAAAAGGAATCGAAGTTGATATAAAATCTCTCGAAGTATTTTCAAAAGAGCTTACAAAAAATATTACAGAACTTGAAAAGAAAATTCTTGCGATCGCGGGAACAGAAATCAACGTCAATTCCCCATCGCAACTCGCAGAAGTGTTGTTTGAAAAATTACAGTTACCAACAAAACAC
>CALQZE010000062.1 GCA_943348955.1 Candidatus Uhrbacteria bacterium RIFOXYB12_FULL_58_10
AAACGATCTCCTGCAAACAGAAACAGAACTCAAAGATCGCAAGCGCAAGCAGCGCGAAACGATTGAACAACAAATGCGTACTCTCGCAGCTGAACTCGCCGCTCTCGAAGATTAGATCCTCATCACTCGAAACTCTCGGGTGATTTTTTAATTGTCATCCAACTTGACAATGTTATAACAAAAAATCGACTCGCATAATGCGAATCGATTTTTTTGTCTGCCTAGATTAAGAAGCCAACGATGAGCAATGCGACAATGGTCAAGATTTTGATCATTGGGTTGATTGCTGGACCCGCTGTGTCTTTGTATGGATCTCCGACGGTGTCTCCTGTGACCGCTGCTTTGTGAGCATCGGATCCTTTTCCGCCGTAGTTACCAGATTCAATATATTTCTTTGCGTTGTCCCAAGCTCCACCACCGGTTGTCATGGAGATTGCCATGAAGAGTCCTGTGACGATCGCACCGATCAAGAGTCCTCCGAGAGCTTTTGGCCCAAGAACGAATCCGACGACGATTGGAGCAAACAGAGCGAGCAAGGAAGGAGCAATCATGTAATGAATTGCAGCCTTTGTAACGATGTCGACGGCTTTTGCGTAATCAGGCTTTCCTGTTCCTTGCATGATTCCTTCGATTTCACGGAATTGACGACGAACTTCTTCAACAACCGTTCCGGCTGCGCGTCCGACAGCTTCCATAGCCATCGCACTGAAAAGATACGTGACGATTCCTCCGAGGAATAATCCTGCGAGAACGTATGGATCATTGAGTTCAAATACGACAACGGCTCCTTTTGCCGCGAGCGCGTGCACATAGTCTCCGAAAAGAACGATAGCAGCGAGTCCGGCAGAACCGATTGCGTAAGCTTTTGTAACAGCCTTTGTTGTGTTTCCAACTGCGTCCAATGGGTCTGTGACGTTACGAACGTCTTCTGAAAGTTCAGCCATTTCCGCAATTCCACCGGCGTTGTCTGTGATTGGACCAAAGGCGTCCATCGCGACGATAATTCCTGTAAGAGAAAGCATGGCCATGGCAGCGATTGCAACTCCGTATAAACCAGAGAATGCATACGCAATCAAGATTCCTGCAACGATGGTAAGAACAGGGTAAGCTGTTGATTTCATCGAGAGTGCAAGTCCTGCAATGATATTTGTTCCATGACCTGACTGTGATGCTGCTGCGAGATTTTTAACCGGGCTGTGATTTGTTCCTGTATAAAATTCTGTGATGAGAATCAAGGCTGCAGTGATTGCAAGTCCGAGAAGCGCACAGAAGTAAATGTTCATCGCGTTTACTCCAGGAATACCTGTGAGCATTTTTGTTGTGATTGGGTAGAATCCAACAGCTGCGAGAACTCCTGCAACGATCAATCCTTTGTAGAGGGCATTCATGATGTTTTTATCCTTGCCGATCTTGATGAAGAATGTTCCAACAATCGAACAGACGATTGCAACAGCTCCGAGAGCAATAGGATAAAGAATGATTTGTTCGTTTCCACCAAATGTGAGAGATCCGAGCAACATCGCTGCAACAGAAGTTACGGCGTATGTTTCAAAAAGATCTGCGGCCATTCCTGCACAGTCACCAACGTTGTCACCAACGTTGTCTGCGATAACCGCTGGGTTGCGTGGGTCATCTTCCGGAATTCCTGCTTCTGTTTTTCCAACCAAGTCTGCACCAACGTCTGCAGCCTTTGTGAAAATTCCTCCACCGAGACGTGCGAATACACTGATGAGGGATCCTCCGAATCCGAGACCGACGAGTGCTTGCACATCATGCGTCAACATGTAGAACACCGTGACGCCGAGCAATGCGAGTCCAACAACGAACAATCCTGTGACAGATCCTCCGCGTACAGCAACATCCATTGCTGCGGACAAACCATTCTTTGCAGCTTCTGCTGTGCGAACGTTCGCACGTACAGAGACGAACATTCCAATGTAACCAGCTGCTCCAGAAAGAAGAGCTCCAACTAAGAACCCGAGAGCGAGTGTTGTGCCGAGAAAAATGTAGAGTAAAACGAAAACAACGATTCCGATCATGGCGATCATTTTATATTGACGCGCCATGTATGCGTTTGCACCTTCTTGAATTGCGAGTGCAATTCCTTTCATCTTTCCTTCTCCTGCTGGCAACTTAAAAATCCATCGAATAAGATAGGCTCCATAAAGAAGCGCTAACAAACTTGCCGCAATCGCATACATGGATACGCTCATAGTGAAGTGTGTAAAATGGTAAACAATGTGGGTATTCTAAAGAAAAGAGATGATTGTGTCAATGTGAATCCGCTTCATTTGGTTGACAAATGCCCTAAAAAACAGTAGAATTCGTTCACATAGATTCTTTACTGTTTCGTTTTATTAAGCATTTCATCAAACATTTTTTTGTACGCGCTTCACTCGGGTTCCTCCGTGGGCTTATTGTGATCAAACGCGTCGGCACGCCATTTCTTGGCCGATGTTTCCAACCGTTTAGATCGGTTGGTTTTGTTTTGTTGAAAGTTATCGGTGTTCCCGCATATCGAGGAATCTTCTTTGTACGTCGATTAGTGAATCAAATTTTACTTCCCGCAAAGAGCCGATTTTTTTATCTTCTTTCAAATCGTTATTCCATCCACGTCTTCGTGATTATCTTAATCGCGATTGTCGGAATCACTAATATTCAAACACGAAATGTCCGTGCAGAAACATTCGGACAACAAAGTGTCCTTTATTCTCTTGTGTCCGCAGATGATTCCCAAACCGTTGAAACAGTTGTCGCGGGAAAAGATGTTCTCCTTTCAGGAGGAACGACATCTTATATGTCGGATGCAATTACTTATACAGGTCCGCACACAGATACGGATTTTTTTCCTGAGGAAAATGCGGATATTCCTACATCTACCGTTGCTCCGCGTGACAACATCGAAACGTATATTGTTACAGAAGGCGACACACTTGGTCGTATCGCTGTGAAGTTTAATTTGAGTATTAGTACGATTCTTTCCGCAAACAATCTTTCATTACGAAGTACACTTCATTTGAAAGACGCTTTGAAGATTCTTCCTGAAGATGGGATTCTTTACACCGTTGTGAAGGGAGATAATCTTTCAAAGATTGCAAGTAAATATAGTATTGACGCAGTAGAAATTATTCGTGCGAATAACATGAATAATGGACAGTCACTTAAAGTTGGTGTTGAAATTTTATTGCCTGGAGCAAGTGAAATTGTTACATCGCAGGCGATTGCTCGTCGTCCCGTGAGTGTGAAGGATATCTTTGTTCCGTCTCAACAAACGAACCAAAAAACATCTCCAACAAACGTTCAACCGGTGTCATCAACGGCTTCAGGCTGGGTGTGGCCAACAAACTGGCACATCATTACGCAATATTACAGTTGGAAACATACAGGAATCGATGTCGATGGAGATTACACAACATTCAGCATGGCGGCACACGATGGTGTTGTGAGCTATACAGGTTGGAGAAATGGTTACGGACTTACGGTCGAAATTGATCATGGAAATGGGTTGAAAACTCGATATGCACACAATTCAAAAATTTTCGTAACGATTGGAGATGTTGTGAATGCTGGAGAAAAACTTGCAAAAACAGGAACAACAGGACGTTCAACAGGAACACACCTGCACTTTGAAATTATCAAGAACGGTAAGTTCCAAAACCCACTTGAGTACGTGCGATAGAAACAAAAGACAGAGAGCTTTGTTGTTATCTTAAAAATGCAGGTTGTTCCCGAAATTGAAGCGCTTCTGCGAGATGAAGTTCAGTTATCTGATCTTCATCTGTAAGATCGGCGATTGTTCGCGCGACTTTGCGAACGCGTGTGCATCCTCGGGGAGATAAGGATTGTAGTTCGATTGCACGCCCCAGAAGTATTTTTGCGTCTGATGTGATCGGACAATAGATATCCATGAGGGAGGGTGAAATTTCTGCATTCAAATGACAGGTTGTGCGAGAAAATCGCGCGGCCTGTTTTTTTCTCGCACGGATAATACGCGATTGAATTGCAGAAGAAATTTCCGCACGCGAATCGCTGAGCAATATTTCTTGCGACAAGTTTGAGACTTCAATGCGAAGATCAAAACGATCTAAGAGTGGACCTGAAACGCGCTTCTTGTAATTTTGCATTTGCATCGGTGAACAAATGCATGGACGTTTCGGATCGGTTGCATATCCACACGGACACGGATTCATTGCTGCGATTAACAGAAATTGCGCGGGAAATTTTACGGTTGCATTTGCACGCGAGATTGTAATCACACCATCCTCGAGCGGTTGTCGAAGATGTTCGATGACATGACGCGGAAATTCTGGTAATTCATCAAGAAAAAGAACGCCGCGATGCGCAAGACTAATTTCTCCTGGTACG
>CALQZE010000063.1 GCA_943348955.1 Candidatus Uhrbacteria bacterium RIFOXYB12_FULL_58_10
ACAGCAATTTCATTTGCAAGAAGTGGTCCGGCAAAGGACGGAAGATCCGATGTGATTGCATCCACAGACGCATGTTCGCGATGGGAAACAGCAAACCCGTCGTTCACATACAAATCCCCAAGTGAAGCGAGTGCTTGTGCAAACGAGGGAGCATTTTGTTCTTCACGCGCATCAAATCGTAAATTTTCAAGCAAAAGAACATCTCCGTCTTTCATGAGACTAATTAACTTAACGACTTTTGGTCCGACAATATCATGCGACATGGTCACCCGTGTTTTCAAAAGACCGCCAAGACGTTTTGCGACAGGCTTCAGAGAATATGCAGGAACACGCTTTCCATCCGGTCGTCCGAGATGTGAAAGCACAATCACTTTTGCTCCGCGTTGTGAAAGCCAATCAATATCAACAGCCGCGCGGGCAATACGTCCGTGCGGGCCATCCACAACTTTTCCTTTTTTGATCGGAACATTCGCATCAATGCGAATCAGCACGCGCTTCCCGACTAGATCAATGTCACTTCGGAGTTTACGCAATTTCATACCATCATCAGATCAAATAAGACTCGCGAGTGAAGACAAGCGTTTGATAAAAGGCTGTCGTTTTAACCATGCGTCCAAACCATACACATGACCAAAACCTCCAAACATAAACAAAAGAAAGATTCCGACAAAAATCACATGTTCATCAATCCATCCATTTTTGATATTCGTCGTAAAGCTTGCAAAATAATAGAGAACCATCAAGATCGCTCCAAAAAAAGAAGCGGGGCGAATCAAACACCCAAATACGATTGCAAGACCGATAAACAGTTGTCCGTAAAGATTCAAAAAATCAACGGCTGGATTTCCTGCGAGTGCTTGAAACCAAAGAGCAAATGGACCCGAAGCGTGCGCGAGATATGCGGATGCAGACCAATTTGCAACCGAGAACTTACTGACAGCAGATAAGATGAACAACATTCCGAATGTGACACGAAACAATAACACAACAAGCGGAAAAATCCGTGGTGATGAAGCTTGAGAAAATGCTTGCAGAGATGTTTTTGCGGACATACAAATTTATTTACCAAATTTTCCAACGAACCCAACCATGTCCAATAAACGTTGTGTGTAACCCCACTCATTGTCATACCAAGCAAGAACCTTAACGAGATCTCCATCAACGACACGTGTCATCGCAAGATCCACAACGGATCCAAATGGTGTCTGCACGTAATCCGTTGAAACAAGAGGTTCGTCGCTCACACCAAGGATTCCTTTCCAACGAGCAGAGCGAGCTGCATCCTTAAAGATTTTATTGATTTCTTCTTTTGTTGTTTTCTTTGAAACGACAAACGTAAAATCTGTAAGGGAAACATCAATGGAAGGAACTCGAACCGCAATTCCATCAAATTTATCTTTCAGCGCAGGAACCGCTTCTGTCGTCGCTTTCGCAGCACCTGTCGATGTCGGAACAATATTAATAAGAGCAGCGCGTGCGCGACGAAGATCTGGATGCATTTTTGGCGGAAGTCCATCCACGATATTTTGTTCTGCCGTAACGGAGTGAATCGTCGTCAACATTGCTTTCTTTACTCCGAGAGTCTCCGTCATGATCTGAACAACCGGAGCGATCGAGTTTGTGGTACAAGAAGCGTTGTTCACAACACGATCTGTTTTTTTACAAAGTTTATGGTTTACCCCCATCAAAAAAGTTGGAACATCTTCGGACGGTGCGGAAATAACAACACGCAATGCTCCGGCCGTAAGATGTTTTTCTGCGTCCGCCTTTTTTGTAAAACGTCCGCTTGATTCAATCACAACATCGATCTTATTTTCCTTCCAGGGAATAAGTGCAGGATCTGTTTGTGTGTACACCATGATTTTTTTCCCATCGATCATCAAATGATCTTTCCCTGCTTTCACCTCATGATTCCATGTGCGAAACACGGAATCGTATTTCAAAAGATGGGCGAGAGTTGCCGGTTCTGTAAGATCATTGATCGCAACAAACTCGAGATCTTTACGATCCCATCCTGCTCGAAGAGCAATGCGTCCAATGCGGCCAAAACCGTTAATAGCGACTCGAATCATAAGAATGAAAATTAAAAGGTAAAAGTGGATAAGTCACGGAATAGTTTACCATTTTTTTGGTAAAGGCTCTATATCTGAAACAAAACATCCGGCCACTTGTGTGAGCCGGATGTTTAATCTTAGAAACTGAATCGAACAAATCGCTTGATCTGAATATTTTCTCCGATCGTTGCGATTTTTCCTTTGATGAACTCA
This sequence comes from Candidatus Uhrbacteria bacterium RIFOXYB12_FULL_58_10, assembly GCA_943348955.1. Lineage (GTDB taxonomy): Bacteria > Patescibacteriota > Patescibacteriia > UBA9934 > GWF2-40-263 > XYB2-FULL-45-11. The sequence goes on from CALQZE010000063.1 coordinate 2,268, forward strand.
TCAACCGTTTTGTCATCATCTTTAATGAAGCTTTGTTCCATCAAGACGATTTCCGAAAACCACTTGTTAAGTTTTCCCTCAAGAATTTTTTCAATGACTTCCTGTGGTTTTGCTTGTGCTTGCATTTCCTCACGATAAATCTCTGTTTCCTTTGCAACGAGTTCTGCAGGAACATCTTCACGTGTGAGATACAACGGATCCATCGCACTTACGTGAATCGCGAGATCATTACACATTTCAACGAATCCTTCATTACGAGCAACGAAATCAGATTCACACAAAACTTGTACAAGTGCACCGAGTTTTCCGTTTGCGTGGATATAAGAGTGAATGCGACCTTCACTTGTTTCACGATCCGCTTTCTTTCCTGCTTTGATCATCCCTTTTTTGCGGAGATTGTCTGCAGCTTTTTCCATGTCACCGTCTGTTTCGACGAGTGCATTTTTTGCATCCATCATTCCTGCACCGGTCTTCTCGCGAAGCTCGGCAACCAAACTTGCTGTAATGAGCATAGGATAAAAATTAGAAATTCGAATTTTATTTAAAAAGAAGTCGGGAAAGGAGAAGTGGAGAAGATGAGAAGAAAAAGTTTTCTTTCCCCGCTCTCAACCTCCCAACTTCTCGACTTCTTAAATCTTTTACGCTGTTTCTGTTACAACGGTTGCGCTTGCAGATTTGTCTGAAGCCGCTTTGTCTGCAACAACTTTTGCAGCCGTTGCCTTTCCTTCTTTGATCGCTTCACAAGCGAGTTTACAAACAAGCTCGATAGATTTTACAGCATCATCGTTTGCAGGAATGATTGCATCAACACCTGCTGGGTTTACGTTCGTATCACAAACCGCAACGACTTTTGTTTTTGTTACTTGTGCTTCCTTCACCGCTGTTTTTTCTGTACGAACATCGATCACAAAGATTGCATCTGGCACGCGTGTGATCAATTGGATTCCTCCAATCTTCACTTCCATTTCTTCGATTTCACGGCTGAGCAACAATTGTTCTTTCTTTGTATATTTTTTCAATTCACCTTTTTCACGTTGATCCTTCAACATTTTCAAACGCTTCAAGGTTTCTTTCAATTGTTGAAAGTTTGTAAGTGTTCCACCGAGCCAACGTTGGTTTACGTAAGGCATTCCGCAAGCTTCTGCGTACTTTTGTACGATAGACTTTGCTTGAATCTTGGTTCCAACAAACAAAATGACTCCACCGCGTGAAGCGATTTCTTTCAACATGTTTAAAGATGTTTCAAGTTGTGCTTGTGTCTTTTCAAGATCAATGATGTGGATTCCGTTGCGTTCTCCAAAAATGTAAGGTTGCATTTTAGGATGCCAACGTGAAGCTGTGTGACCGAAATGCATTCCGGATTGGAGCATCTCAACGAGGGTTGGGATCTTAGGCATAGTATTTCCTTTTAACTTCAACGAGCGTGTAACGGGCCCCGCACAATGGCAAGGGAGGATCCGAAAACGTTTACCTCGTCTGAGTGATTGATTAATGCCGGAAGTATAGAGAAATCCAAGGAATACGTCAAGAATCCTTGCTATTTCGAATCCATCGCTCTAAAAGCCCAGAAAAAGAGATTTGTGCTTGTTTGAGCGCTTTTGGGATAAGGGACGTATTTGTCAGACCTGGAATGGTGTTTATCTCAAGAAAATAGATATCTCCTGCATCACTAACAATAAAATCTGACCGAGTTAGGTGTGTTGCACCAATGAGGGTATGAGCTGAAACTGCAGCGGATTGCAATCGCTGAGATAATCCGCGATCAATTTTTGCCGGACAAATCTCTTCAGCAAGATGTTCGGGATCGTATTTACTTTCATAATCAAAAAACAATTTCTTTGGTTTGATTTCGATCACAGACAATGCTTCAGGATCGCCGGGATTTTGTTCGATCACACCAACAGTAAATTCTCTACCCAAAATAATATCCTCAATCATCATGTCGTCTGACGTATCTGCAAGAAATTTTTTCAATTCAATTTCAGTTTCAATTCGTGCTGCATGAACCGAAGATCCTCCAAAGCGTGGTTTCACAAAAACCGGATAGATCGCATTCGTTACAGAAAATCG
>CALQZE010000064.1 GCA_943348955.1 Candidatus Uhrbacteria bacterium RIFOXYB12_FULL_58_10
TAAATCGAACACCTCTTCTCTATTTTTAAATCGCTCAGGATTTTTCTCAACGACTTTTCTCATGAGTTGATTTAAGGCTCTACGTTCGCGTAAATAAACAAATCGTTCACCCTGAACTTTACCATCCTTTTTTTCCAAAAAAACAATTTCGTCGGGATTACGTTTAACAGGATCAATCATTTCATTCGTTTGTTTCCACTCCGAAGAGAGAAGCGGATTCGCTCGCCATTTGTGTAAAATTGATTTCGTCAATCTCTCAACGACAGCTTCATTGATCGCGGTAAAAAACTTCTTATTTTTTACTCGGTTACTAATGGCCAAACCATTACGATAGTCTGTGATTGAAACCGACGACTGATCAGATTCGTCTTCAGAAAAAGAATCTGGTTCGATGGTTATAATGCTTTTGTCAGCCGGCTCTTTGGATGCTCTCCAAACATCAAAAGATTTGAAATGCAACATTTCATGAACCAACACATGTGCAAATTGACTTAAGGAACGTGTTTCCATCATGCGAATTGATTGTCTACCTGTCCAAGTAACACCACCCGCATCCTTTCGTTTCCACGCTTCTGCCGTTACAACATGTATATTTTTGGCTGGAATCGAAAATGTTTCAATTCCATATTTTACGCGCAACCAATCTGTCGCTTCATCAGCGAGTTGAATAACAGCAAGTTCCTCAGGAGTCTTTTCCCGTTCGTTCCTACCAACTTCTTGTGATTCAAATATATTTGCTGCAAAAGACTTTGCAATATCCTTACTGTCTTTTGAACCTCCGACCACTTCGTCAACGGATGAAAATCGATCTCTCATATGGGAATATTCTATCACAAACAAAAAAGGACGGATTTATCCGTCCTTTCAAATAATTAATCAATAATTCCACCACCGATCATTTCATCTCCATCATAAAATACAATTGATTGTCCCGGAGTAACCGCACGCTGGGGTTCATCGAAGGTGACGTGAACACAATCGCCATCTTCGCGACGTCCGTCGCCATGTACTACTGTACTAGTACAATGTTGTACTAGTACAGTAGTACATTTTTGCACAGGCTGACGATGTCGAATTCTCGCTGTGCCTGTGAACGGCACGCCAAGTTCCGGTTTACGAAACCAATTCAATTGCGACACAGTCAATTCTTTGCGAAACAACGCTGGATTAAAATTACTTGTCACGACAAGTTCGTTCGTCGCTTTTCGTTTTTCTACAACGTAATACGGTTCCCCGCCACCGATATTCAATCCATGACGCTGACCGATCGTATAAAAATTGATTCCTTCATGTGTCCCGATCACTTTCCCTTCGATGGTCACAACATTACCAGGATCTTCTTTCATGCGAGCTTTTAAAAATTCACGCATATCAACGTCGCCAATAAAACAAATTCCCGTACTGTCTTTTTTATCTGCGACTTCAAGACCCAGTTCATGCGCCTTCACGCGAACCTCCGGCTTCGTCATGTCACCGATTGGAAACAATACGCGAGGTAAAACCGATTTATCGATCGCCCAAAGAAAATAGGTTTGATCTTTGTTGTCATCAACACCTTTCAGAATCTTTCCATCTTCAACGCGAGCGTAATGTCCCGTCGCAATAAAATCACAGCCAAGTTTGTCCGCCTCTTTCAAAAATAAATCAAATTTCATGTAACGATTACACATCACATCTGGATTCGGTGTGCGTCCCGCTTCAAACTCTCGAAACATGTATTCTACGACGTCACGGCGGTACTCTGTTTCAAAATCAAACGTTGCAAATGGAATTCCAAGTTTACTTGCAACACGCATCGCATCCCGTCGTTCTTGCTTCCATCCGCATTCTTCAAAGGAAGTTCCCACACGATCAGCCGTCTTACACTCTGGTCCGTTCACATCCCCAGACCAGTTCTTCATAAACCCACCGATGACTTCATACCCCTGTTCCAACAACAAAGCCGCAGACACAGATGAGTCCACGCCGCCAGACATTCCAAGGAGTACTTTGAGTTTCTTTTCCATAAGACCGCAGCATAATTAAAAAACACATCCGTGTAAAGAGATGTGTCAGCTGTCAGAGCGCAACGAGTTCGAAATATTCGCATTCCCCGGAAACCCACCGCGGATTGAACCCCGGGTTGTCAAACGAGGCGCGATAGAGATCCTCGAGACCCTCCAACTCATCGCCATTGAAGACAAAGTCACTGCTTGTCATCACAACAAGACAACGTTCCGAGCCGAATGGAATGAGACGTGCGGCCGCGTACACTTCTTCGGCGGTCATCGGCCATGATCGACGAATGATCGCCGTGAGCCTATCAACATTCATTCCGTCTGTGCCCGCAATAACCTTCATGATCACTGATCCGCCCTGATTCACAGTGACAAGTCCTTGCGTTGCCATCGCCTTCTCCTTAAGAACCACAGAGAATTGTGGACCGAAAAAAATATCAGATCCTGACGTACTTGTCAAGATCTGATATGGCTGTCTTATTTAATTTTTTCGATTAATTCCTCGAATGCCTCTACATCTTCACGAAGAACAAAGAAATCTGTAAATCGAATTTTTTCGTTGTATTTTTTCAACAGATCCGAGTAGACAAACATCGGAACGTATTCTACACCTCCGAGAATTTTCTTTGACACAAAGATCGGTTGATGACCTTCGCGCTTCTCTCCGAGCAGTGTGAGCGCGTTGTCGGCTGAATGTGTGAAGTACCCGATCTCATTTTTCTCACAAAGTTCGATAAGTTCCTCGAGTTGTTCACGATCGTCGGGATTCTCATCATGCAAACGTAAGATGCGTTTTGCCGGAATACGTTGCATCAAATGCTGACACCAATAATTCTTATCCTTTTTTGCCGCCTCAAACATCATCTCAATCACCGCACCGTCGCGAAGATCTGCATACGCGTAGGGATCTGTCGGAATCTCGAGTTTGATTTCTTTTTCGAGAATCGCCCGTTCAAGATAATGTGTGAATCCTGCTTTTGTTTTGTGAAAGTAAACCTGATCGATCATGTGATAGCGTGCGAGCAAAAAATCTTCAAATGCTCGTACACCGTTTTCTGTCAGCGTAAAAATCAATTCTCCATCTTGTTCTGTGACTCCCATCGAGGAAATCAACCAATCGAGATCATACTGCCCGTATGCGACACCGCAGTAATAACCATCACGAAGAAGATAATCCATGCGATCGCAATCCACTTCACCAGAAATCAATCCTTTGATGACGCGATGCAGACTTGGAATACGATCCATCAAACTTTCAAAGAACTTCGACGGCTTTACACCCGCATGAATAAGCGAAGCGACATCTTGTCCGAAGTCGTCATCAAGAACTCCTTCACGACAAAGCGTTTGCACAAGCAACACACTGTAATCTTCATGCGCTGCGCGACGTTTCTCCTTCCCGTGTTTCCACCACGTCCAATCCATCGGCAAATCCTGAAATTGAGGAAAGACAACTTCGGATGCATGCGAGAACGGTCCATGTCCGATGTCATGCAACAAACCTGCGATACGAACACATTGTCCAAGCGCACGCAGCTCATCCTTCGACAATCTCTCACGCGGCAATCTTGAACTGGCTACGAATCGACCGAATAATCGTCCAGCAACATGCATGGCTCCCAAACAGTGCTCGAAACGATTATGCACACCTCCCGGGTACACGTATGATTGCAAAAATCCTAATTGACTCACAAAGCGCATGCGTTGGAAGAATGGATGATCGATAATGGATTTTTCAAACGCATTAAATGTAATGCGTTTATGAATCGGATCGCGAAGTTCAAATTCTGACATACATTATGGTAATTGCTGAATCAATTCTTGCATCAAGGCAGGATCCTTTTCAAACATGGTTGTTCCGTGACCAATATTCTTTTTTTCAACAAGTGATGTTTGGGAGAAATTCAATTTGTGCAATGTCTGAATACTTGCCGCAGCATCGCGATCGTCATCATCGCTTGCAACGAGCACGACATGTTGATTTTCATGAAGTTGTGTGATGAATCCGTCCGTTTTCACTCCGCGATAATTTAATCCTGGAGAAAGTGCGATCGCGAAAGGAACCGTTCCATGTTCTGATAAAAACTGAATCGCGAGATTTGCACCAATCGAAGCGCCGATCACGACCATATTTTTTTCATCAAAACCTTCTGCAACCAAA
>CALQZE010000065.1 GCA_943348955.1 Candidatus Uhrbacteria bacterium RIFOXYB12_FULL_58_10
AAGACACCACCAATGGAGATCCAACTGTGCGATGTTCCAATACCGGCAGCAAATCCCGGAATAAACACAAGCACAAGAAGTCCGATCGAAATCAACAACAAATTCCAGGCGTGCGTTTTCCAAAACGTATAAGGGATGCGTGAAAATGCAATCAATCCCGCAATACCCGGAATTAATCCAAAGATCACCTGATGTTTCAAATAATAATAACTATCTCCAAATTGATGATAGCCGTTTGGGGATGATGCAGACAACAAAACAATCAATCCGAACAAAATAATCGCGGATACAATCGCGAGCAAAATATAATCCATTGTGCCTTGTCCGCGAGATTGCATAGCGCATTATAAAATAGCATCCAACAGAACAACCGCAACTCCCAATGCCGCAGAGACCATAGAGACGACCCAAAGACGCATCACGATTTGTGGCTCAGGCCATCCAACCGCTTCCAGGTGATGATGAAACGGTGCGGACCGAAACAGTTTTTTATGCAAAATACGTTTCCAAAAAAGCTGGGTGATAACGGAAAGCGATTCAAGAACAAACACGAGTCCAATAAGCGGCAAAACAAATGCTGTATTTGTAAGCATGGCCACAATTCCGAGAGTCACCCCAAGCGACATCGCTCCTGTGTCCCCCATAAAAAAAGCTGCTGGATGAATATTGAACCAAAGAAACGCAAGAAGTGCTCCTAAAATCACGCCACAAAAAACAGCAAGGTCATAACGCCCTTGAGAAAAAGAGATGATTGCGTAGGCGGCAAATGAAGTCATGAGTGTTCCACCAGCGAGTCCGTCAAGACCGTCCGTCTCATTCACAGAAAGTGCTGTCGCGACGATAACAAGAAGAAAAAATGGAACGTACCACATTCCGATGTTGAAATCTCCAAGAAACGGGACGTGTAACAGATCCCAATCTAGTTTGATGCGAAACCACCATGCTCCAACAAGGGCGATGGCTGTATACACAAGCACGCGATGTCGCATCCGAAGTCCTCCACCTTTCGGTCCGATTTTTTTGACATTAAAATAATCATCAACAAAACCAACAATTGCTGACGCAACAAGAGCTCCGAGCGGAAGCAACGTTTCTGATCGGGATAAGAAATTCAAATGGGACAACAATGAACCAAGCGGTAAATAGGGAGAGATTGCGGCAAAAATAATCGCAAGAAGAAGAACCGTGCCCCAAATAAGAATTCCACCCATCGTTGGAGTTCCCTGTTTTTTTGCGTGCAATGCAGCAAACACAGGTGCATCAAGTGCGGTACGAATGGATTTTCCCATCTTCCATTTTTTGAGCGTTTGAATCAACATCGGTGCCCACATGAACGCAAACAAAAATGCAATCGTACTCAAAAAAAGAACGCGAACAAGTTCAAACGACTTAAGAGGCATAGGAAAGATTTAAGAGAACAATCAACACCATCGCACCAAGAAAAATAAATTCCACGAGCACCGTTGCAACAGCGATCATGAATGCAAGCAACTTCTCTCGACGAAAGGCGATGGTTTGAATAAAAAGATTAAACAAAAATAAACAAAATCCAAGAATGGGTAAAATAAAAATCTGATTCCACGCGCCCAATTGATCAACGCCAAGATAAATATTGTAGTGAAGTGGAATAAACGGACGAGCGGCACTGAGTGGCATAATGCGCACAATCGGAAGAGCTGCATTGAGTACGCAAAAAAGAAACGCAAGAAGTGCACTCCACAAAAAACGTGGAGTGAACAACATGTCACGCATGTCTGTAAAAAAATGTTGTAATCGTTTTTGAACGCGCATGTTATTCAACAGAGATGACTTCCGTGATTTCAGGAATAGCATCCTGAAGAGCTGCTTCAACTCCCATTTTCAAAGTAATTTGCGACATAGGACATCCAACACACGCACCTTGCAAACGTACATGTGCTGCACCCGTCACTGGATCAAACTTCACCAACTCAATTCCTCCACCGTCCATACGAAGTGCTGGGCGAATCTGTGTAAGCACGGCTTCAATGCGTTCATTCATTTCTTGTTCCATAGCTTTGCTATTATATCTGCTTTAAGATGTTCGATCAAACAAAATCACCCTTCGATATACTCAGGGTGATTATGATTATTCTTGAGTTTTTGCATTTGCAATACTTGCAAACTTGCGCATACCGAGGACTCCGTGAAAATTCGCCACTTTCTTTTGTGTGAATTTCACCATTCCGTCGATTGCCGCAAACAAAGTGTCGTCTTTTCCTTTTCGGACGTTGAGTCCTGGGTGAATTTTGGTTCCACGTTGACGAACAAGGATTTGACCAGCTTTCGCTGTTTGTCCATCGGAGATTTTAACTCCCAGTCGTTTTCCAACGGAATCACGACCGAGCGCGGTAGAACCACCCGCTTTCTTATGTGCCATAGGGGGTTATTGGTGAGGAATATTTACTGACGGAAGTGTAGTCGTTTAGGTGAAAAGTGTCAAGGAAACGTGTGGAAAAAAAGAAAACCGCCCCGAGTTCTCTTGTGGAGAACAGGGAGCGGCAGGGAGACAGGTCGGAACGCGGCTAAAGGGGGCAGCCGAGATCCCGAAGCGTCATGTACGGGAGATCCGGATCACAGAGACCCGGACCCGAGCTTGGAGCAGCGGACGGAGCAGAGCTTCTCGATCGCGATGAAGCCGATCCTCGCGTACGTGGTGCCGGCGCAGGACTCGGAACCACGGAAGGAGAAGTGGCAATCGACGGGGTCGAGGAAGGCGAGGATGTGAACAATGCAGGTCCCAGATAGACCTTGAGGATGATCAAAGCGAGTGCAAACGCAGCAATTGCAGCGCCAATCCGCCAGTCATGCCAATGACCCACAGCCCACGATCCAGCGATCACAATCCCGACAGCACCCGTGAAAATCAGGAAGATTCCGTGATTTACACCAGCGTGTGGAACAAGCGCCCAGACAACGTACGCCACGAGCATGTACAAGCCTGCTTTCGCAAACTCGTTGATGTGCGCATGGAAGAGCAACATCACCACGCGGATAGCCGTGACGATCGTGAACGCGAAAAAGACGCAATCGAGGATAAAATCCATCAAAAACTCCAGCGGTCGTCAAACGACCATAAAGGTGGAAGGAACGAGTTTTGTCCAAATTGAACGGGCTACTGTACCACAAAATGACGGTTTTGTCAATGAAACGACAGATAAAGAATGTCCGTTCATGATTGACAAAACCCTCATTTTGTGATATATTGAGACGTTACTATTCGCAGAGGATACGGCTGAGGTAACATGTTTTTAGCGGCAACAAGGTCGTTACGAACATTCGTCCATTTTTCGGGAGGACAACATGGCGTTCGGAAAAATCAGGATCGGCGGCAAATCGTGGCACAACAAGCTCTTCGTCCAGGCGTACATCACCGACCGCGCTTCGTGGAAGTATCTGACCGAAGCGGAAGGCTACGGCCTGCATGCGCGCGCCCGGGATATCTTCGCAGAAGATCGGGCAGCGATCGACCAGCTCTACGCGACCTATCGTGCGAAGCTGGCTGACCTGGCCTGCACGCCCGAAGATCACAAGACGAGCCTCGACGAATGGCAGCAGGCCGAGATCGTGCTGAAGGAAAAGAGGAACGCGTGGTTTGACGCGGAGGCGATCATCGTCCACGAACAGAATGCGGAACAACTCCGCGTCCGCTACGAAGCTGGCCTCGTCTCGCTCTGCCCGTACTTCCACAGTGTCTGGTGGGCGCTCCTCTGGTACGTCTGTCTCATCCCCGCCGGCTGCGCACTGAACCGCAAGATGACCCAACTCGGGGACATCCTCGGAAGCGTCTCGGGTTCGTTCGGCGAGTTCGTCGTAGACAAGATCATGAAGGTCGCGACGTTCATCGGAAAGATCGTCGGCAAAGGCGAGGAATTGATGGGTAGGCTGGTGATGCGGTTCTATCTGTGCTTCCAGTCCCCGATCGACAAGAGTGTCACCGTCGCAGCCAAAGCGACGTCGGCCGTTTCCAAGGCCTTCGCGATGTTGGGTGCGATGGCCATCGTGATGGCACTGCTGTTCTCCGCCGGCCACTGGGCCGTCAATTCCGTACAGGAATGGCGAGCTGAAAGTGCCCGAGCGGAACGGCAGGCCAAGGAAACGGCGGAATGGAATAAGGCACAAGAAGTGCGAGCCCA
>CALQZE010000066.1 GCA_943348955.1 Candidatus Uhrbacteria bacterium RIFOXYB12_FULL_58_10
AAAGAGCTGTCCACAACTGTGAATAACCAAACTGCGCTCCTGTTTGTGAATAGGTTGCAATCCCAGATGGATCATCGTCTGCGGCACCCGTAATAAATCCCGGACCAAGTCTATTCAGAAATGTTTTTTTGGTGGAGCCGGATTTCTCTTTTTTCATACACACGGAGTATAACAACAAAAATGAACCTTCGCGATAGGATTCCACTTCTTAATATCCATTACAACGATAAAATATTCGTTTTGCGATTTCTACAATTACAAGATAAACAAAAACGAGACCGGCTATGACACCCAAAATAGAAAGTGGCATTGGGGAAAAATGGAAAAATGCTCCGATGGGAGTGTAGGGAATAATCCATCCGATTGTTAAACAAAGAAATGTACTTGCAAGAAGCCATCCACTTGCACGACTCTGTAAGAAAGGAATCTTGTGCGTGCGAATCACATGAATAACAAGCGTTTGCGTTGCAAGTGATTCCAGAAACCATCCTGTTTGAAAAACAGATGCATTTGCGTGAAAAAATGAGTAAAGAACAAAAAACGTAAGAAAATCAAAAATAGAACTGATGAATCCAAACGTATACATGAATTTTTTTATCCGTTTTAAATTCCATTTCTTCGGCGAACGAATCCAATCGTCATCAACGGTGTCAGACGAAATGGTAATCTGCGAAACATCGTAAATAAAATTATTCAGCAAAATTTGAACAGGCAACATCGGCAAAAATGGCAGATAAAAAATGGCACCGATCACACTGAACATATTTCCAAAATTTGAACTGAGTCCCATCATGACGTACTTCATCGTATTTCCAAAAGAACGTCTTCCCTCCACAACCCCGCTTACGATGGACTCCAAACTTTTTTGCGTCAAAATAATGTCCGCAGATTCTTTTGCAACATCAACCGCTGTGTTCACAGAAATTCCAACATCTGCTGTTTTCAAAGAGGGTGCGTCATTTATTCCATCCCCCATATATCCAACAACATGCCCTGTCACACGAAGTGCACGAATGATTCGGTTTTTTTCATCCGGAGAAAACCGTGCAAAAATAGTTGTGTTCTGCGCACGCACACCAAGCGCGTCATCTGTCATGGTGTGAATTTCTTTTCCCAACAAAACACCCTTCACTTCAAGCCCAATCATACGACAGACATGCTCTGTCACAAGTTCGTTGTCTCCCGTAATAATTTTTATTCCGATTCCTAATCGTTCCAACTCCAACAAAACATTTTTTACATCTTTTTTTGCAGGATCTAAGAAAGAAACAAATCCGAGAAATGTCAGATCTGTCTCTTCCTCTTTTGTGTAACGATCTTTTGAAGAGATGTCATGTCTGATTCCAACCGCAAGTACGCGGTATCCCTCGCGACTCAGTGTGTTATAGGTTTCATTTGCACGAACACGATCAAATGTAGCACCACACTTCGCCATGATCTCCTCTGGAGCTCCTTTTGTAATCAGAGTGTTCCCTGTTGGACCAACAACAACAACGCTCATCATTTTTCGGACAAAATCAAACGGGATTTCATCCTTTTTTTGATAAGCAGAAATATCAACACCGTCCCAATCTACAACCGCTTTATCGAGAGGATTCTTTACACCGGTTTGGTGATAACTGTTCAGATATGTATAGAGCAATACATCACTATTCTCATTTCCAAAGGCATCAATAAACCCAACGACTTCAATTTTATCCTCCGTAAGCGTTCCTGTTTTATCTGTACAAAGAACATCCATGCTCCCGAGATTCGGAATCGCGGATAGCCGTTTCACAATCACGCCATTTTTGGCCATGCGCTCAGAACCTCGAGCCATGGTGACGGATAAAATTACAGGTAAAAGTTCTGGAGTCACACCAACAGCAATCGCGACCGCAAACATGAATGATTCCAAAATATCCTTATGCATCAATGCTTGAAACAAAAAGATCAGCATGACTAAAAATAAAATCACTTTGGAAATAAAAAATCCGAATCGATTGACTCCAATTTCAAAATCGCTTTTCTCATCTTTCTTTAAAAGAGTCTCTGCAATCTTCCCGAACTCTGTTTCCTTTCCAGTTTTAAAAATAACTGCACGTGCCGTTCCGCTCACAACGCTTGAACCAAGAAAAACAATCCTGTCTGTTGGTTCATTTGCTTCTGCAAATTTTTCATGCGGAAATGATTCCCCGGTCAGAGCAGATTGATTCACGAAAAAATCATCCGCTTCAAAAACGCGAGCATCCGCCGGAATCAAATCGCCGGAACAGAGGAAGATAACATCACCAACACAAACGTCAGATGTTTTTACTTCTTTTTGAATTCCAGAACGAATAACCGTTGCGGTACTACTCACCTGTTCCTTTAATTTTTTTGCCGCATTGCTTGCCTGATGTTCTTCTATAAAATCTAAAATGACACTTGAAAGAATCATGATACTGACGATGATCGAATTCATGATCTCTCCAAAATACAACGAAATCCCGGTTGCAACGATTAAAATCAAAATAAGAGGACTCTTGAAGTGAGATAAAAACTCCAAAACAATACCCACCTCTTTTTTATCAGAAATCACATTCAAACCGCCTGTTTCTAAACGGTCCGCGGCTTCATCATCAGAAAGCCCGTTTTTTGATGTTTTCAACTGTACAAACAATTCCGAAAGCGGAACCTGTTTCATTTCTTCCTTAGGATCATTCATAGAGATGCATTATTCTTTCAAAGAATAGTATAACAAAAATCCTCACATGGTGTGAGGATTTTTTGCTAAAAACCTGGAAAGTAATCCACCTTGATGCTGGACGGTTTCAAATGAAGAGACAAAAGCAGTCGTTGATAATTGGTTACCATGGCGTTTGGACCGGAAAGATAAAATAGGCGTGCCTCATACTCAGGAACCTCTTCATTGAGAAGTTCTTTTGTGATAAATCCTGTTTTACCCGTCCATGCGGTTGATGGTTTTGCAACCACATAGACAATTTTCATTCCGACAGATAAAGCCATCAAATCGAGTTCTTGTTTATACGCAAAATCATTTTCTGTATTTGCCGCATAAAATAAAACAATGTCTCGTTTTTGTTTTGTTGCCGATAGCCACTGCGCCATGCTCCAAAAAGGAGTTACCCCAATCCCACCGGCAATGAAAACCAATTTTTGGTTTGGATCCTGCGGCAAAATGAAATCTCCCGCGGCATGAGATGCAAATAAAACTTCACCATCCTTCATGTTCGACAAAGCCTTCTTAAATGCACTCCCATGTTCATGATCCAATCGAGCACCAAGATGAACTTCCGTATCTGTTGGAGAAGAAGCGACTGTAAAATAACGTCGATTTCCTCGTGAATCTGGATGTGCAAGAGGAAGTGTCCATTCCAAAAATTGTCCGGGGATAAATTCCAATTTTTGGTCAGGAATAAATACGAAGTCGCAGACAAGCGGTGTGCATTGCGTTGTTTTTTTGTAAGTAAGTTTTAGAACCTGTTTTGAACTCATGAGATACGCAAAAATATTTGCAATCACAAGTGAAAATTCTGCCGTCAAAGCAAAGGATCCGACGGAAAATGGAATGGCAAACAAAATACCCGTCATAACTCCGTATAAAATCTGATCTCGTTTTCGTGACGGGGCTGTGCGTGGTTCCGTGAGCATCATGGTTCCAAAAAAGATGAGCGGCCAAGAAATAAGAAACGTTGTTGGGTGTAATCCGCGTATAAGCGCAACGGCCATGGCAACAAGAAAAAACGGTGCAACGAGATGAAATCGACGAAGTTTGCGTGTTACAAGTAATCCAAATATAAGAACAAACGGAAACAACAGCGGAGTCGCGACCCACCAAATAGCCGCTCCGACCCCAAGGAGATTAAGAATGATTGCTGCAATTGCAACAGGGTTAAATAAATGACGATGTTTGATCGCAAGCACGTATTTTGAAGTCATGGCAATCATTGCCGCAATTGGAAGTACCCAGAATGTTTGTACTGCAACGAGTGAAGGATCTAAAACAAAAAATAAAAGAAGCGCTGTAATGATTGCGGATTCTGTATTGCGAACAGCGTGAAATATTTTCGCCAAAAGAATGTTTGATCCTTCCGAAAGAACAAGAAGAATAACGAGAGAAATGACCATCTCAACAGGTGAGAATGTGATCAAACCAAAAGCGGAAA
>CALQZE010000067.1 GCA_943348955.1 Candidatus Uhrbacteria bacterium RIFOXYB12_FULL_58_10
AAAAATATTTCTGTAAATCCTTGTTTCTCCATGTAAGAACGAAACCCATGAACAAGTGCTGCCTGCACACGAAAAATGGATCGTTGTTTTAAATGCCGCAACGTCACAACGCGATTATCCAAAAGTGTATCAAGTCGAGCATCTAATTCATGATTGTTAATTTCAACGGGTGTCACTTCTGTGACTGGAGAAAGAATTTCCAAAGTAACAGCTTGAATTTCAACCTCTCGCGCATTTGGATCCTTCGTCCGCTTTTCAACAACAAGTCCCGTCACTTTTATGACAGTTTCAACCTGTAAGCCTTTCAATTGTTCCAACTGCTCTGCGGTAAGAACAACCTGAGCCAATCCACTTCGATCTCTTACAATAGCAAAACCAAATTTCGCCATGTCACGCAAACGATGCATCCATCCTGCCACAACAACCGTTTGTCCCAGTTTGTCGTATAAATCTTTAACAAGCGTTCGGTTTTGCATAAAATAACCAGGGATATGTAGTAAGAGTAAAAAAATCCAGCTTTCGCTGGTTTCATTGGCGTTTTTCTTGCACAAAGAGACCAGCTTTAGTAGCTGTTATCATCGTTATTGTTTGCAAGAGAAATGCGGTGCATAAGTACTCGTATTGTGACAAAGGGCGGAGGTGTTGTCAAACAAAAAACCGATCCAAGTAGGATCGGTTTTTTGAACCTTTCATAAAATCGAAATTTAACTTGCTTGTTTTTCGATAGGCATCGTCATCTCCCATTTGATCTCGCCATTTTTATAGGCACCGTTTTGTTTTAGATCTGTGAAACCAAAACTTGTATACATTGCTTCCAAGGATTCTTTGTTAGAATCCCTAAAATGCAAAACCCACATGGAACTTTCACCGTCTTTTCTTGCTTGTTCATCTGCTTGTAGAAATAACTCTTTCGCATATCCTTTTCCTCGAGCTTCTGGATCAACAAGGATTGTGGAAAGGATTCGTATCTTCGGATCCTCTTTACTCATCCAAGATTCTAACAGACCGACTATTTTTCCATTTGCCGTAATAGATAACACAACAGGCTTTCTAGATTTGTTGCGATATAATTTCAGTTTATATTCTTCACTCTGTAACGATGACGGAAAAAACGTATTATAAAAAACGGTTATATCATGAATTTTTCTGGCATCGCATTCTGATTCTTCCATGACTACAGGTTTCTCACGAGCTGTTCTCATTTCAGGTTGACCCGATCTTATTTCAGATCCATTACTCATACATCATGGTGTCAGACGATTAATCAATCGTGGAAATGGAATCGTCTCACGGATATGTTGGAGTCCACACATCCAAGCCGTGATGCGCTCGAGTCCGTATCCGAATCCGGAGTGTGGAACGGAGCCGTATTTTCGCAAATCGAGATACCATTGGAATGGTTCGATAGCGAGATTGTGCTCATGCATTCTTTGAAGAAGAGTCTCGTAATCATCCTCACGCTGTGAACCTCCGATAATTTCTCCATACCCTTCTGGGGCGAGCATGTCATTGTTCAGAACGAATTCTGGATTCAAAGGATCACGCTTCATGTAAAAGGCTTTTACGGCTGCGGGATATTTTTCAATAAAAATTGGGCGATCAAATTGTTGGGTGAGAATTGTTTCATCATCTGCACCAAGATCATCCATGTCTCCAATATCACTTCCAAGTTCGCGCAATTTTGCGATTGCTTCTTGATGTGTCATGTGAACAAATGGCGCTTGAACGGCTTCGAGTGGCTTTGTATCGCGTTCGAGAACCTTCAGTTCATGTTGGCAATTTGCCAGAACATCATGAACGATTCGACAAATCAATCCTTCTTGAATCTGCATATTTTCGACGTGTTCAACAAACGCCGCTTCTGCATCCATCATCCAAAATTCTGTGAGATGTCTACGAGTCTTTGATTTCTCAGCACGAAATACAGGACCAAAGTCGAATGCACGACCAAGGGACATGATTCCCGCTTCAAGATAGAGCTGTCCGGATTGTGAAAGATAAGCCTTCCCTGTTCCTACATTGACTGCTTCAGGTTCACCTTTACCCATATCAAAATAATCCATTTCGAAAAGCTCAGTTGTTCCTTCACACGATGTCGGTGTAAGAATTGGTGTATCGAATTTTACAAAATCGTTTTCGTGAAAATAATTGTACGTGGCCATGATAATCGTATCACGTACGCGCTGAACGGCCCATTGTTTTTCCGAACGTAACCATAAGTGACGATTGTCGAGCAGAAAATCTGGACCATGATCTTTTTTTCCAATCGGATATTCATCCGCAGCAATCGAAATAATTTCAAGACCAAGTCCATCAAGTTCAAAACCTGACGGCGCACGTGCATCTTCTTTTACACGACCGAACACTCGAACAGATGATTCAAGTCGAAGAGACTCAAGAGCACTCCATGTTTCTTCCGAAACATCCGCCTTCGAGTAAACAATTTGTACACGTGCAGATCCGTCGCGCAATTGCAAAAAGAAAATTTTTCCGCTGGAACGAAAATTGAAAGCCCAACCTTGAAGCTGAACTTCTTGACCGACAAATTGGTGAATACGAGAGATGAGGGATGGAGTCATAAAAAACAGAATGATGATGTTAAGAAACAGTAAAATGAAAATGCTCAAACTGTACTCATGTACTAGTACAACATTGTACTAGTACATGAGTACAGTGGGCATTCATTCCTTATTCTTTTTAAAGATGTTTGCAAGCCTCTCTCATAGACACCGCGGGGATCACTGGGAAATGTGCAATGATGAATGATTCGATTGTTTCGTGAAAAGACGTAAGAGCATTTCCAGATAAATGTGGGCGCAATTGTTCAGCAAATTTCTGTATGAGTGCAAAGCGCAATAGTTTCAATGTGACATCGTCTATCGTACGTGCAGCGAACCATTGTTCGCGATCTTTCTCAAAACACGACTGACAAACGACTCCTCCTTTAAGCGCATGCCAACGATAGTTCCCTTCTGCGATCGCCGAACGACACACAAGACAGTCATTCAACTCCGGATGATAGCCAAGATGAGCCAAAAATTTCAGTGCAAAAGATGCGAGTAGAAATCCAGCACGCTCTGACGTAATCTCTGGAAGTTCCGAAAGGAACTCGAGCCAGTCGTGAAGAAACTGATAAAGCTCTTCGTCAATTTCGTGTGTGCGTGTTCCAAGGTCGACGAGTAAAAAGGCATTTTGCGCGAGCGTAGTCTTTGTCAGATTCTGATAGATCGGATGAAATCCACGTGACCGATCTGCTCCTGCAACGGTAAAATATTGTCGACCATCGACTAAAAGCAATCGAACTTCTGCAGCCGTCTCAAGATGAGGGGTCAGTTTCGCAAGAGGTTTCTGTCCTCCGCGCGCGATGAATTCAATCTTTCCGTGTTCGCGTGTAAACGCAGAATAAGAACGATCGGATTCTCGAAAAGGTTTCCAGGAAAGGACGAGTCCTGTTGCCTCGAATAACACAGACATATTAAGCGCGATTCAAGTATGTTTGCAAGATAACCATCGCAGCAAGAGCATCTTCGTCTGCAGTTGCACCTTCATCTCGCATGAGCCTCTGACTCTCCGCTGTCGTAAAGGATTCATCCTCCTCGACAATCGGCACCGTAATAAGAGGTTGGAGCTTTGCGGCAAACGTCCGAGATCGATGTGTCTGTAATTTATTTTCATGCATCTGCACCGCAAGTGGAACACCGACCACAACAAGATCAATTCCTTCATCCTTGATCATCTTCGCAAGCTCTTTCAACGTTTCATCCCCACGATTTTCAATTTTCTCGAGTGGTACAGCAACACGAACATCGCTCTCGCCAAGAGCGAGACCGATTTTCTTTTTACCGTAATCAATACCGAGAATACGCATAGAAATCACTGAGGATATTATTTCTGGAACGAAGTATGTTCAAGTTCTTTTTGCCACCATTCGCGTAGTGCTTCTTGATGTTTATCGGGTCCAGCCTTGCGCAGAAATTTCATTTTATCACGAAATAATTTTTGAAATTCTTTGAAATGTTCTTGATTTTCGAGCGCCCAAGATTCAAGTTTTTGTGCAGATTGTTCTCTGGCATCAAGAAGTTTTGCATCAAGATAACGGTTTGAGGAAACATCAAAGTCTACAGCGATCACGTTTGCTTTTCCAAAA
>CALQZE010000068.1 GCA_943348955.1 Candidatus Uhrbacteria bacterium RIFOXYB12_FULL_58_10
GGTAATATCGTAAACGATTTTATGTTTTCCCATGGCGCGATTTAATCCGAGACCAAGTTCTCGGACAATCACGTCTTCATCTTCACGAATGCGATCAAGAATGTGTTGAAAATCAGATGGCGCATCAGGCGCGGTCAGAATTCCTTCTTTTATATAAACTTTAAATGGTTCAACAATACGAATCATGTGATCCTCTCCGGCATATCCGAAGATCATCGCTTCCCCGTTTACCTTCGTTAAATCTTTTGCTTCCGTAAAAACTTCGCCGATCGGAAATGTTCCACCAACGTTTTTCATTTCAGAATAATCTCCGATGTTTAACTTTGTCGGTTCCATCGGTGTATTGTAAATCAATTTTGTTCCAGTACATTCAACAACAACGTTCGAACAGGTATCAAGACGTTTTTTTAATCCGTGACCTTTCTCGTGATAAAAATCTTTGTCGTATGCAAGTGCATCAATATAAATTTCGAATTGCGCTTCCTCTTGTCTTGCGAGATGAATATGTTCGATCGTTTTCAAACCGCGCGCAAACAATTCAATACGTAAACGAAATTCATTTAGTCGAAAATTCATGGACTGAACAAGGACAACAAAATCTTTTTCTTTGAGTGAACGAATTTTTTCAATAACAACTTCAGGAGTCACTGTATCAAAATCAAGAAACTCCGCATTTGGAATTGCAATACGATAAGCCGCTGTCATGATTTGCGCGAGCGGTGCGTGCGTATCATAAATAACGAGCGTGTGCTCATCAGATGTAAGACGAATAGCATCATCTGCAATATCTTTCAAATGTTTTGCGGCAAGATTAATGTATGATTGTGTATCCATAATGGACACATACTGCTTCAAAATAACGAAATTGGCAAGGTTAAGCGCAAAGAAAACAAAAATACCCAGCATCGTGCTGGGTATTTAAACAATCATCTAGACAATCGGCAGCTCAAACCAAAAGGTACTTCCTTTTTTCTCTTGAGACGTAAAACCAATCGTTCCTCGGTGAATAGTAATGTAATGTTTTGAAATAAAGAGGCTCAGTCCGGAAGCGTCGGGTCGCATAAGCGCGGCGTTCCACCCTCGATGGAAACGTTCAAAGATGTGTTTTTGTTCCGTCTCGGGAATACCAATCCCTTTATCTGAAATTTCGAAACGAGCCATATTATTTTTTGAGGAAAGTTTTACGGTGATATGTCCACCATCGTTTGAATACGCAATTGCATTATCAATCAATCGTGCAATCACGTCTCGAATCTTTTTCGCATCCATTTCAATTTCAAGAGACAATTTCTCTGGCATCAAAATCTCATAGCGAATATTTTTCAAATGTGAAGCTTGTAATTTTTCTTCACAAACAGATTTGAATAGCTCTCCAATATTCACTCTTTCTGTTTCGAGGCGGATACGTCCTTCTTCAATATCAATCGCCGCAAGGAGATCATCAATACGATCGATGATTTGTAAATTCGCCGAGTAGGCTCCGCGCAACGCTTCCTCTTGTGAAGGAACAACCTCTCCTCGCTGTCGCTCCAAAATAGCACCCAGATTCCAACGGACGACAGTAAGAGGTGTGCGCAATGGATGAGAAACAATTTGAATGAAATTATTTTTAAGTTGATCGACTTCTTTTGTGCGTTCTTCAATATTTTTTCGTAATCGCAATGTTGCGATACCAAAAGCCAAATCATCCGCAAGTTCTTCCAAAATTTGAACTTCTTTTTCACCAAAAGAATCCGTCTCATCAGAATAAATATTCAATGCGCCAAACGTTTGTTCTCCGCTTTTAAGCGGAAGTGCAATCGAAGATTTATAACCGCGTTCAATTGCCGCTTTTCTCCAAGGTGACATGTTCGGATTTTGAAGAATATCGTGTGCTATCTGTGTTTCCCCTGTACGTATGGCAACACCTGTTGGACCACGACCGTGCTCATCATCTGCCCATGTCACATTGAGAAACTTTATATAATCTGTCCCAAATCCCGCTTGTACAACCGGACGCACTGTTTTTGCATCATCGTGTTCCGCAAAACCAATCCACATTAATCGATAACCTCCCGAATCGACAACCACCTGAGAAATTTTGTCCAGTAAAGCTCTTTCGTCAGAAATGCGTATCAATGCTTCATTATTTTCATTAAGCATGCGCAATGCACGATTGACGCGAACAAGTTCTGTGTTTGCAAATTCACGATCAGCACGAATACGATGAGCTATAATACCAAAAGCGAGATCGCCTGCGAGTTCTTCCAAAATCTTAATTTCATTTGCGTTGAACGCGTCGACTTCACCTGCATAAATAGTCAAAGCTCCGAATGTCTGCCCTCCACTAATAAGTGGAAGAGAAATTGAAGACTTAAGATTATTTTTCAAAGCAGATTCTCTCCAGGGCAACATCTTAGGATCATTCGCAATATCATTCGATGTCTGTGTTTTCCCTGTTCGAATTGCTGTACCCGTCGGACCGCGTCCAAATTCTTCGTCCGACCAAGTCACATGAAGAGATTTGAGATATTCTGTACCGGGCCCGGCTTGTGCAACAGAACTTACTTTTTTTTCATTATCTTGTTCTGCAAATCCAACCCACACCAAACGGTAACCACCTTCTTCGGATGCAATACGACATGTTTCATTTAATAACATCTTTTCATCTGCAGCACGAATCAAAGCTTGATTAATGTCACTCACTATTTGAAGTGAACGATTCACGTGTACAAGTTCTAATTCCGTTTTTTTACGTTCCGTAATATCGCGTGCCGTTGCATATGTTATTCCTTCTTCTTTGTGATAGTTTGCGCGCCAGGACAACCATAAAATACTGCCATTTTTACAAATATAACGATTTTCAAAATTCAATGAGGAGCCACTTTTAATTTGTCGTACCATCTCATCTAACGTTGCTTGTTTGTCATCGGGGTGAACAAATTCGATAAATGACTTTGCGAGTAACTCCGCTTCAGAATATCCGAGAATTCTTAAACCTGTTGGATTTACTTTTAAAAAAGCACCGTTCGGATCCGCGATCACCATTATATCCGTAGAGAGATTGAAAAAATTGAAATATTGTTCACGTTCCTGTTCAACTTTTTTAAGCTCCGTAATATCAGTAATCATGCCGAATGCACCAACAGTCTGTTTTTTGTCATTAAACAATGGTGTCGCGGAAATGTGCGTCCAAATAACGTCACCATTTTTACGGAGAAAACGACGTTCATAATTTTCTCTTTTACCCTTATCTCGCTCCTGCATTCGATGTACATGATCCACCATCTCTTCTGGTACAACAAAATCATCTAATTTCTTTCCCAACATTTCTTTTTTCTCATACCCCATCATTTCCAACATGCGTGGGTTAACGAAAGTTGTCTCATGTTCTTGGTTGAGTACCCATATTCCCTCTCCGGCAGTTTCAATAATATGACGATACTCTTCCTCACTTTTTTGCAGATCGCGATAAATAAGCAAACTGGTCAAACCATCCGTAAGTCTCCGACCAATTTCCTGAAATAATCTCTTTTCATTTTCTGTCCAAACTCGTTGATAAGAACATTGATGCAGCCCAAATTGGTAGGGTTTGTCTACTTTGGGGTATATATTCATTGCAATCTGGGACTGAACGTGAAATTTTTTTATGATTGTCATCGGAATGGGTGGATCCGATTCTAGATCAAATGTTACAGGACCATTTGATGCTTTGGTTGCTTGAAATATTCGAACAGCCTCTGGATCAACCGATATTTCGACCCCCTGAGCAAGGGCACCGGGATATTCCGGTTTAGTCCGCTCCATTTGCACTTGATAAGAAACAATGTTTGGACTGCTTGGATATAACAACCACGCCCGATCACAATCAAAAATAGAAAGAACGACATCGAGAACATCGCTCATCATTTGTTCAAGATTGTCTGACCCCTGCATCGCTCGATTAACATCATCGAGGCTTTTCATGAATCTGAGATCACTAAGATGTTCCTGCTCCACATTCTTGAGCTCTGTAATATCTGTACCAAAAAGACGATATGTGGTTGTCTTTGGAACCTTTGTCAACGTTTGTTTATAGAAACGTCCATTCAAAAAAACCTCGCGTGTGATGATATTTAAATAATTTTTTTGTGTCTTTTGA
>CALQZE010000069.1 GCA_943348955.1 Candidatus Uhrbacteria bacterium RIFOXYB12_FULL_58_10
GGGGATACAAAATCGACGGTCTATAAATTTCGATTTGATTTTCAGAACTGGCAATGGTCGGAAGAAAATTCGGAAGCCAAAAAACGCATCGAACAAATGCTTGCACTGATGTGCGTTGAAAACGAAGATGTGCAAAATAATCTTCGCAGTACTTTAAACGCAAAGTTCAGCCACGACTATATCCAAGGATATTTCGAAGCGACGGTGTGGCCAAAAGGGAATATCTATATCATTGATTATAATCGACTCCTTCCTTCTTTCATCCCAACACCCGCTCCATTTGTCGAAAGTTTGTCTCATGATCTCAAAGGGTATGCTGTTTATCCGGGGGTCGTTGTTGGACGCGTCGTGAAAGTCCGTGCCGAATCGATTGCTGCCGTAGATTTTGAAGAAGGTGCCATTCTTGTTTGCGACAACACGGATGTACGTTACCTGCCACTGATGAAACGCGCCGGCGCCATCATAACGGATCGTGGAGGAATTTTAAGTCATGCGGCGATCGTTGCACGAGAATTAAAAAAACCGTGCATTGTTGCGGCAAAAATTGGAATGCAGGTTTTGATGGATGGAGATCTTGTCGAAGTGAATGCGGATCACGGAACCGTTCGGATTATTGAAAAAGCAAAGTAGTATTATGCAAAACACATCTCTTGATGTTGCGTCACTCGCAAAAGAATTGGTTCTTTTTACTTCGCGACCAAATACGGTTCAGCGAGCGTGTTTTTATTGTAGACACTTTCAAGAAAACGTTTTTCAATCAATTCGAAAAATTGTTTCATTGCCTATTTCAAAAACGGACGATGAGTGGTTTTTTTCGAGAGTTGATTTTGATTTGCTGACAACGCAACAAGCGGATGAATTTTATCAGTCCGATTTTTTGACGGAATACAAAGCACGACATGAACGAGGAATGATTTCGTGGATGAAGGTTTGTTCGGATGTGCATGATGCGTTTGCGAATGATCGAATCAAATCTTCTGATCGCGTACGAGCGTTGAAAGCATATTTCACGTATCCGACGGAAAAAGATTCCTACATGTATTTTGCTCTTGCCGTTTGGTCGTTTGATCGAATGGTTGTTCCAGTTTACACGGAAGCGCTTCAATCCTATTTCGGCGACTCATTCGCTTCGGCGTGGGAAATGATCACGTCACAGACAGAATTGACAGAGGAACAACAGATGCGATTGGATCTTGCAGATTTGAAACAGAAACACGGAGAAGCAATTTCGCGCGAGATACTCGCTGCATTTCAAAATCAATATCGTTATCTTGGAATCTACGCACCGGAGGAATATGGATTCACGATTGAGATGATGGAAAAAATGTACATGGAGCTAAACATCGAAAAAACACGCGAGATAAAAACACACATCGAACACGCACAAGAAACATTCAAAAAACTACTTTCGACGATCACAGATGAAAAGATCCGAGTGATGATCGAACAATTGAATTACAACGTCTATTTTCGAACGATCCGCAGTGAACGTTGGTCTTTCGGATTCGCACAAATTACGTTGATGTACGATCGGCTGATCTTGGATTTGAATTTCACACGAGATGAAATCGGAAATCTGACAAATGAAGAAATCGTTGCATACTTTGAAAACGGAATGGTTCCACCAAAACGAACAGAGCGTCCCGCATTGTTTTTCGAAAACGGTGTTCCGATGATTTTGAACGAACAACAAGCCCAAGAATTGAAAAAGATCTTCTCCTCGACGGAAACTGTAACCGAACTCAAAGGTTCTGTCGCATTCAAAGGAATCGTCATCGGCAAAGCGAAAGTTATTACGTCTGTGAATGATTTGGAAAAAGTCGAGAACGGAGATATATTAATTTCGCAATTTACTCGTCCAGAATATTTATCTGCCATGCAACGTGCGGTTGCGTTTGTCACCAATGATGGAGGAATCACGTGTCATGCGGCAATTATTGCTCGAGAACTTAAGAAACCTTGTATTGTCGGAACAAAGATTGCAACAAAGATTTTTCATGATGGAGATCTCGTAGAAGTGAATGCGGATACGGGGATTGTAAAATTAATCGAGAAGGCAACATAACCGTATGGAAAAAAATCAATTAAGCAAACCTCTCTACGATTTAGACACGGCACTTCTTGAAAAAGATTTAGCTGTTGTGCAAAAGGAAAGTTTCGGGCGATTTATTCGCCGACGCATTCCTCTGTTTATGGATGGATATCGATATGCAACGTATGCCGTTTCCAAACGATGGGAAATTGATGTTTGTTTTTTTGAAGCAGGACATGAACAGGTAAAGCCTTGTTACATGTCGAATACGCTGAACGCACGGGGTGCGGAAGTTTGGCTTAAAAAAATGCATGAGAATCCTTTGTTTGCACAAACACTTATCGAAGAGTTAAAACAAATTGTTGTCGCTGCAAAAACCCTTGCTCAATCAATCCCACAGCGCGATCTTTCCGTGGAGGAGACAGAACAGTGTCTGATGAATCATCTGAATTGGTGGATCGATTTTTTTGAAGTTGGGTTTCTCTGGTTTGGTGTTGAAAACATGAAGGTTGTTTTCGATCATGAAATCGAAACAGCATGGGGTGGAAGTTTGGATGAGCTCAAATCGTTTTTTGAAAATGTGTATCGTCCGATGGCTTTGCCTCTTTCGAGCGTTGAGCAAAGAGACATGCTTGCGTTGTCGACACGAACGGGTGAAGAATTCGAATCCGAACTGATCGCGCATTGCGAAAAATATAAACATCTCTCGTTGCACAACCCGGACGACGAGTATTTCGATCTCGCGTATTATCGAGAGCGAGCGGCTCTTCTTCAGGATCCCGTAGAATATCAAAAACAAAAAGATTTGCTTGAATCCGCAGATGCAGAAATTGTCGAAGCGACTGAGTTACTCAAGAATTCGAAACTGTCCGATTCGTTGAAAGAACGTGTTGAATTTGTGCGATGGTTTATGTATCTTCGCACAGAAAGCATCGATCACATGATGCTTGTAAACAGTGCACTCAAATCGGTTTTGAATTCGCTGGTGGAAAAATTGGATCTTTCGAATGAGGCCGTCCTTCACATGACGTACGAGGAAATCATTCGCGGTTTACACGATCAACAGATCGATCGCGAACGCATCATGGAGCGACTGAATCACGGATATGCGTATCTCATCGCCCCGAACGCGTCCTATCTCGTAACAGGAAAAGATGTAGATGCTCTTGATGCGCTTGTCATTCCAAAAAAAGTCGAAGATAAAATCACAGAACTGAAAGGACAAATTGCGTTTAAGGGAAAGGTGACGGGAATCGCACGAGTGATTCTTGACAGAAGAGATTCAAAAGAATTGTTGGAGGGAGAAATTCTCGTCACAACCATGACGTCTCCCGAGTTCGTTCCAGCAATGAAACTTTCCGCCGGAATTATTACAAACGAAGGCGGAATCCTCTGTCATGCCGCCATTATGTCGAGAGAATTGAGAAAACCTTGCATCATCGGAACGAAGATTGGAACAGATGCAATCAAAACGGGGCAAATGATCACACTCGATGCGGATACGGGAATGATTACTCTTGAATAATTATAATATGTACAGTGGAGATCGATTTAGTCCTGAAATAAAAGAACGTGCAGAACGGGTGACATCTCGGATTGAGTTACATTTTGTTCGGCACGGGGAAAAGGAAAATGATAAGACAAAACCAGATGAGATGATCGAGCTCACGGAAACGGGAAGGGGGCAAGCTCGATCGAAAGCGCACGATGATGATATTACGCAGTCCGTTTCGTTCGGAAGTCCTCGCGTGCGCACGCAACAAACGGCTGGACTCATGATGAGCGGAGGACTCGATGGAATAACAGGAGACGAAAGTCTCGAGGAGTTAAGAGCGAAATTGAACAAGGATCTTGCGATTGGAAGTAAAATGGCCGTTGAGAAACGATTGAATTTCAATCTGGATCTTTCGAAAGAGTACGTAAAGAAAGCAATGGAAGCGTCTGAGAGAAACGAGTGGTTAAAATTTTTGGTTGAACAAAGTGATGATCTTGTCACATCCCTAGATGACGCCGAATCGGATTCATACAGTCGCATTGCTGGACGTATTGCGGAGATCGTA
>CALQZE010000070.1 GCA_943348955.1 Candidatus Uhrbacteria bacterium RIFOXYB12_FULL_58_10
AGGATTGGATAATCCACATCGGGTAAATCTCGTTCGAACCAATTTTTATGGCTCCATTCTGAATCTGTTGAACAAGCGAGCACTTCCGCATTCAGCGCAGTAAATTCTGCTTTATGCGTTGCAAATCCTTTCAGCTCTGTTGGGCAGATAAAGGTGAAATCACGTGGATAAAAGAAAAAGACGAGCCATTTACCTTTGTAGTCTGCAAGGCTGATTGTTGCGAAATCGTTCATCCCTTTTTTATAGGCAGGAATATTTTCAAATGTTGGGGCTGGTTGGGAAATTCGAATCATAGAAAAATAATTATACACTGAGCTTGTCGAAGTGGTGATTTGCTTAGCCTTCGACAGGCTCAGGCAATAATAAATGAAATTAAATTTTGAATCCTTTTACATTTTCAAACAAGGTATTTGCCGCATCCCAATTGAGATTTTTCCAGAAGTCTGCAATATAGGCTGGTCTGTCCGATCCGTAATCGATGAAATAGGCGTGTTCATACACGTCGAGGACGATGAGTGGAACGCATCCCCAAACACCGCCTTGATTATGAGAATCACATCCGTAAATTTTTAATCGACCAAGTTGCATATCCCATGCAAGGACAACCCATCCACGAACAGCCATTCCAGTAGCTGAGAAGAACGCGATAAATTTTTCTAATGATTCATATTTATCGACAATCTCATCAACAAGCGAACCGGTTGCAGAACCGTCTCCGCCGAGAACATTAAAATAATATTCGTGTAAGTAAACACCGTTTGTTGCAAACGTTTCACCCATCCGGAGTTCACGAAGGTCGGAATAACTCTGGTTTGCTTTATCAAGGCCGACTCCTGTTTCACGCATCTCTTTCAATTTGTCTGCAATCTCCTTCATTTTGTTGACGTATCCAACGTACAATTTATCGTGATGAATTGCCATCGTTTTATCACTGATTCCGATCAAGGATTTTTGAAAGGGAAGTGGTTTCGCTTCGTAGTTCGTGGCAGATGGCATAAGAATTGAAATAGTGAATGAATCCTTTCGTTTTCCTTCTCGTTGCCCTACAATGGTATCCGATAGATACAGATCATTCAAGCTATGTTTGGAAAGCACACAATCCCAATAACTCTTGTTGTTTGCGGTGCAATAATCATTGCGATTGTTTGGTTTCAATATCAATCGTTTCGTGGTTTTTCTGCTGTATTGTTGCCTAACACGACTCAAAATCGGACATTGCAGACAACGGATAAGGTTAAACATATTGTTCCATTGAATCAACTCGTTTCTGGAGGAATTGCAAAAGAGGGAATTCCTTCAATCGATCAACCGAAATTTGAATCTGTTTCCGTATCTGATCAGTATTTGAATAATGACGGACTTGGAATTGCTATTGAGCAAAAGGGATCGATAAAATTTTATCCGTATCAAATGCTTGTTTGGCACCATGCGATTAACGATGTTGCGGCTGGTGAACCGATTCTTATTTCATTTAATCCACTGACACTTGCAGGTGCTGTTTTTGAACGAACCGTTAGCGGTTCTGTGCTAGATTTCGGTGTCTCTGATCGCGTATACAATAACGATCTTCTCTTGTATGATCGCAAAACGCAATCGCTTTGGGATCCAATGATGCATCAGTCGATTATTGGTGAGCTTGCAGGTACGTCACTTACGTTTTATCCGTTTTCCATCATGACGTGGAATGATTTTAAAACACTCCATGCAAATGGAAGTGTCCTTTCTCGCAAAAGCGGTTTTGAACGAGATTACACGCATGATCCCTACGAAAGTTATTATTCTGATCAGCGCATCTTATTTCCTGTTTCATCAAAAAACGATCGCCTTTCATCAAAAGAATTTGTCGTTGGTTTAGAAACAACACAAGGATGGAAGGCTTATCCGCTGAAACAGATCGAAAAAGAAACGGTAATCACGGACAAAATAGGTTCTTTGTCCGTTTCAATCGAAAAAGAGAGATCAACCTCGATTATTCATGCGTATCTTGTTGATGCAAACGGATCGCATACAAAAGAACTTCCATTCATTCAATCCTATTGGTTCGCATGGGCAGCCGCTTATCCGCAAACAGATTTATATCTGTTAAAATAGAAAATTTTAACTCCAACACTCCAACACTTCATAACTCCATCACTTTGCGATTACTCTATGCCGGGAACATTATTCGTTGTTGCAACACCGATCGGAAATTTAGATGACGTGAGTTATCGTGCAAAAGAAACATTAGCATCGGTTGATGTGATTCTTTGTGAAGATACACGTGTGACATTAACGTTACTCAATCGTCTTGAGGTTAAAAAAACGGTGATGTCTTATCATCAACACTCAGATGATCTTCGTATCAAAGAAATTGCGAAGTTGCTTGAAGAAGGAAAGTCACTTGCTCTCGTGACAGACGCGGGCACGCCGAGTATTTCAGATCCGGGAGGTCGATTGATTCAAGAACTCCTTAAAATATTTCCAACCGATTTAAAAATTATTCCAATCCCAGGGCCAAGCGCACTCATTGCAGCGCTTTCCATTTCAGGACTTCCCGCAGATGAATTCGTTTTTCTGGGATTTCCTCCACATAAAAAAGGAAGACAGACCTATTTCAAACATCTCAACGAGATTTCATCAACGATTGTCTATTACGAAAGTACACATCGCATTATGAAATCGATGGAGGAATTGCATGAGGCTGTCGGAGATCGCCCCGTCGTTGTTTGTCGAGAATTGACCAAGATGTACGAAACAATTTATCGAGGAACTGCGGCTGAGGTCACAAAGCAACTTGAGGCGACAAGTATTAAAGGAGAGTTCGTAATCGTTATCGCTCCAAAATAAAATCTATGGAAATTCTTCGAGATTTCAAACAGTTAACAAAAGAAAACGTCGATCTTGCCGGTGGTAAAGGCGCTTCCCTTGGTGAAATGACAAAAGCTGGGATTCCCGTACCGCCCGGTTTTGTTATTTTATCGGAGTCGTTTGAAAAATTTCTTGAGGAAACACATTTGAATGTGGAGATTAATGCCGCTCTCGATTCCGTTGATCATAGAATCATGCACACGGTCGAGAATGCGTCTGAGAAAATTCAAGCGCTTATTCTTGCGTCAGACATGCCGAAAGATATTGCGGACGCTATTCAAATATCGTTCGATCAACTCGATGCGAAATTTGTTGCTGTTCGATCCAGTGCAACAGCAGAAGATTCCGCGAGTGCGGCATGGGCAGGACAACTCGATAGTTTTCTGAATACAACACAAGAACAATTGCTCGAGAACGTAAGAAGATGCTGGGCATCACTCTTCACCCCACGCGCCATTTTTTACCGGTTCGAAAAAGAATTGCATCATCAAAAAATTTCCGTGGCCGTCGTCGTTCAGAAAATGGTGGAGAGTGAAAAATCCGGCATCGCCTTTTCGGTTCATCCCGTGACCGAAGATCGCAATCAACTCATCATCGAAGCCGGCTTCGGGCTCGGGGAAGCGATTGTATCGGGTTCTGTGACACCAGACAGTTATGTTGTCGAGAAAGTACCGAGACGAATTATTGATGTGAATGTCAGTGAACAAACACGTGCACTTTATCGCGTCGATGCGGGTGGAAATGAATGGAGAGACATTCCCGAACCGCAAGCATCGTCTCAGGTATTATCTGAAAAAGAAATTCTCGAACTCTCCGAGATTATTTTGCGTATCGAAAATCATTATGGTTTTCCATGTGATATCGAGTGGGCATTCGAGCAGGGAACGTTTTATATTGTGCAGTCGAGACCGATTACAACATTGACTTCCGTATCATCAACATCCTTCTCGTCACAATCTCTTGATCCAAAAGATTATAGATATATCGGTTTATATAAATCGCCACCGTATTCACTCTGGCATTGGTCGGCGTGGTATGACGCGGAATTGGCGAAGGAGTTTGAAATTCCTGAAGGGTTTAACGGATATTTCGGATTGCGTGGTGGACATACGTTGTCGCTGCTTGAAACGGAAGAAGGGTTTAAGAAATTGGTTCAGTCGAAAGTGGATGTAAATGACGTTTCCTATTTTGATTCGCTCTACACGGCTCTTGATCGTGA
>CALQZE010000071.1 GCA_943348955.1 Candidatus Uhrbacteria bacterium RIFOXYB12_FULL_58_10
TACATCCACACGCCAAGGACTGTCTATTAAATGATGTGATTCAAGATATTCTTCAGACACAGAAAGAAGATGACGTCGCTTTGCAGCCGTGACAGATTCTTCCGGATATCCATATTCATGTGTATGTCGGGACTTTACTTCCACAAAAACGACCTCATCGCCTAAACGGCAAATAAGGTCGATTTCTCCAAATGCACATCGATATTGTCTTTCTAAGATGAAATAACCTTTCTTTTCGAGAAAGACTGCAGCTAAATTTTCACCATCATTTCCGAACTGTCTTCGCGAATCCATCATACGTTATGCGGAATGTCTTTTTCGACCAGGGATATACTTTGACTTTGCATGATCACGTTGATTCTTTTCACGTAATGCCGGAATATCTCGTGTAATAAATCTTGCAAGAAGCACAGACCAAACGATCAATCCCAAAAACCAAATGACATACCAAAATCGAGCGCCGAATACACTAATGTTCTCATAACTGAAGAAGTACAAAACGAGTCCGATAAATCCCATTGTTATAAAACAAGTGATTAATCGCTTCCCTGCCAAGATGACATAGCGATCATGTGTCCGTTGTTCTAGAACCATTCGGGAAATAATCCCGAGAAGAAACAACGCAAGAAAAACGCCGAGCAATATTTTTCCGAACAAACTATCAACCGCGGCAGGCTGAAAACTAAACCAATAGAGTGGATTCAATAATTGTGTATTCATAATGGGAAAACGATATCGGAAAGTGTTAAGAGAGTCAACTACGTTACCGCCGGTTTTGAATGTGTTAGAACACCAGCGAGACTCCCCAAAACATCTGAAATAACATCTGTTGCAACAAAGATTCCAACAAAAACAACAAGAATGCCAATCAATTTATAAAATAATCTCGTTCCACCGAACCCCAAATACTTTTCCGCAAAATCATTCGTTCCAAACCACCCAAAGACCACTTCTGATTTGGCTACAATAAAATACCCAGCAATCATGATGGCAATACCAAGAGGAACTCGAACAAATAATGTCATATAT
The DNA here is from genome assembly GCA_943348955.1 of Candidatus Uhrbacteria bacterium RIFOXYB12_FULL_58_10. Taxonomy (GTDB): domain Bacteria; phylum Patescibacteriota; class Patescibacteriia; order UBA9934; family GWF2-40-263; genus XYB2-FULL-45-11. Next base: position 1,030 of record CALQZE010000071.1, read on the forward strand.
CAATAGTTTATCATGTCCACTTGCCAAAGACGAACGAATCTCGTATTATGCAGCCACAAGTTTTCCACTCACTTGGATGTTAGCATTCGGCTTTGCCGAAAACGAAACATCCCGCTCGGTCAACCCAAAGTTAAAAAACTTTGGCTTTCCACTCACTTGGATGTTTAGCTCAGTTGGTTAGAGCATCTCGTTTACACCGAGAGGGTCGAGGGTTCGAATCCCCCAACATCCACCACAAAACAGATGACTCCGGTCGTCTGTTTTGTTTTAACTTTTTCATTTACCTCGGATTGCAAGCATCACATCTGACACATTCATTCCTGTCATACCTGTCTGCAAAAATGTTTTTGTTTTCTGAAAAAAATCGAATGAGCTATTTTTTGCTAAATAAGTTTTTGGATTTAATCGCAGGGTTTTTGTTTTTTGTTTTACTCCCGCATCAACAAATGCTCCTGCAACCGGTGAATGATCAATCCCATCAGATGCACAAGACAAAACTAATGTATCCTCAACAATAGATTCCAAAGCTCCAAGAGCAAATTCTTGATTTCGCCCTCCGATCCCCTTGCCCTTCACATGAACTGTTGTTTCTCCACCGGCAATCAACACCTGTCCGGGTTTTACTTGTTCCGCAAACATTTTTCCTTTCTCTCTTGCTTCTCCTTGCAAATCATTTGAAAATAATACCGGGTCATAACCAAGAGTTTTTGCTTGTTTCATCATCGCTGCTGTTGCAATTGTATTTGAAACAACACAAACGTTCGACACGTGTTCAAACATGGATGGATCTTTTGGGGTCTCAATTAAATGACATTCTGGTAATTTACAAGACGAAAGAACATCGTATTTTTTTAAAATACGTTCCGCATCTTTTACCGTTGTTGTATCAAGAAATGTCGGACCGGACGCAACCATGCTTAAATCATCCTCTGGCACATCTGAAAAAATCAATCCTGCAATGGTGGCTGGATTTGCCAAACGAACAAACTGTCCACCCTGAATCTCTGACGTATGTTTACGTACGGTATTGATTTCATGAATCGTTGCTCCTTTTTTCATGAGCACACTCATCATCGATGTCATTGCACCGCATTCCATTTCGTGTGGCCAACACAATAAAGCCGAACCTCCGCCAGAAATAATGGCGATTACTAAATCTTGTGAATCAACCGCCTTTAACAAACCGACAATTTCTCCCGTTGCACGAATATTGTCATAACTTGGAAATGGATGTGTCCCAACAAGATTCTTCATGTATTTCAATTTTCCCACTTTGACATCGAGGACGATTCCATCCGCAATTCGATCTCCTAAGATCTTTTCAAGAGCCGCTGCAGCTTCAGAAGAAGCCTTTCCAATTCCGACAACAAAAATACGTTTATATGATTTCAGACGAAATTTGTTCTCTCCAATATGTAAAACTTCCCCTTTTAATGAAACAACTTGATTCACCGCATGTTGTGTTTCAATTGCGTGCAGTCCAGCTTCTACAATTGTAAGAGCGTCTCGACGCAATGCGGAAGTCGCAAGAGAAGAAAAATTCTTTATGAGATGTTTTGTCTTAGACATACGGTTATGGTGCAAGAAAAATAGGAACTGCAAATTCATCATCGTACATTGATTCTCCGGACGGATTATCTTTTTTCAAAATGATCGAAGCGCTTCCACCTGCATTTAATGCCTCAGTTGATGTGAGAGGAATTGTTAGCTTTGCTGTAAATGACACAAAATCAGATGTCATCCATTCTCCGTCTGCTTGTGCAATACCTGTTGCAAGAATTCCGCTTTCATTTACAAGTTTGACGGGAAACGATCCTTCAAAAAACCATGTTCCACGTGCACGCCCCTTAATCTCCAACTTTGTGACAGGTGAAGTAAAAGTCACAACAGCGTTTGGTAATGGTGATAAAATTTCAATTAAATCTTTATACACTGCAGGAGCAACTATTTCTGAAACAGGTGTTGGTGTTGGTTCCGGTTGAGAAGTTTGATCTGTGGGCGGTCGAAGTACTATTTCTTGTTGTGCGTCTCGAGATAAGTTCCAGCGATACGCAAGAAGAAAAATCAACCCAGCACAAAGAACGATAAGGACGAGAAGAGCAAGTCGTTGTTTGTCATTCATATGGCAGTATCATACAATATCATCGAACAATCGACTATGTTTCAATCCATCAAAACAAAAGCTATTACACTTGGTTATCGATCGATTCTAAAACCGATCCTGTTTCGTCATGACCCGGAAGAAGTTCATGACACAATGACACATCTCGGTGCTTTGCTTGGTCGATTTTCGATAATGAGACGATTAACTCGATTTTTGTTTCATTTTGAACATCCCATACTCGAACAAACAATCGCGGGTATTCATTTCAAAAACCCAATCGGACTTGCTGCGGGATTTGATAAGAACGCAAATCTAATTGATATTCTTCCAGATGTTGGATTTGGTTTTGAAGAAATTGGATCAGTGACAGGTGAACCATGTGAAGGAAACGCTAAACCGCGTCTCTGGCGTCATCCGGAACAAAAAAGTTTGCGTGTCTATTACGGACTGAAAAATGATGGTGCAGAAGCGATTGCCAAACAACTTTCGCAAAAAATATTTCGTTTTCCAATCGGGGTCAGTGTCGCAAAAACAAATTGTGCCGCAACAGTCGAAACAACAGCGGCAATCGCTGATTATGTAAAAGCTTATCGTTCATTTCATCAGATCGGAGATTACGTCACGATCAATATTTCTTGTCCGAATGCTTTTGGAGGACAACCGTTCACAGATGCGCATTTGCTCGATCAATTGCTAACAGCGATCGATCAAGTTAGAAATGTTCATCCAATCTTTCTCAAA
>CALQZE010000072.1 GCA_943348955.1 Candidatus Uhrbacteria bacterium RIFOXYB12_FULL_58_10
AAGCGGTACGCGAGCTGGGTTCAGAACGTCGTGAGACAGTTCGGTCTCCTATCTACCATGGGCGTCGAAGATTGATGGAACCCATCCTCAGTACGAGAGGACCGGGATGGACGAACCTCTAGTGCACCAGTTGTCCTGCCAAGGGCATTGCTGGGTAGCTACGTTCGGTTTGGATAAACGCTGAAAGCATCTAAGCGTGAAGCCAATCCAAAGATAAGTCTTCATTTGAGACCCCTGCGAGACGAGCAGGTTGATAGGCTGTACGTGTAAGCGCAGTAATGTGTTGAGCGGAGCAGTACTAATAGGTCGAGCTCTACAACCTCTCTTGAATTAGAGAGTTTCGAGCAAGCAATACAAAAAATACAAGAAATCTAAAAATTCTGTTGATCTTCAATTGTTGTTCGTGAGAACAGCATATATACAATGTCTTGGTGCCTCTTCCACGATGGTCACACCTGTTCCCATCCCGAACACAGCAGTTAAGCGTCGACGGGCCGATGGTAGTCCGATAGGGCGAGAGTAGGTAGGCGCCAGGACATTGTATATATGCGTTCAAACGCAACGAGAAACCCGCGATTTACTTCGCGGGTTTTCTTTTTGCCAGCTTATTTGTTATTCTGCTTGCACTATATCGTATGCAAACAAAAAATCTATACCATTTGCCGATTGATCTCTTAAAGACGACGTCGGTTTCGAAAGTTGGAATTGCACATGTCGGGGATTTGATTCATTCGATCGATTATGACGCGCCGGAAGGTACACCTGTTTTCGCAGCACTCGACGGCGTTGTTATTTCGGTAAAGAATGATTCATCTGTCGGAGGCGAAGATCAGAAATATGAGATGGATGGCAATTTCATCGAGATTCTTCATGCAAACGATGAAGTTTCGGAGTATGAGCATCTTCGGCACACATCATCGAAGGTGAACGTTGGCGATGTTGTAAAGATTGGTCAACAAATCGCAGAGGTTGGAAATACGGGTTGGACCGAGTGTCCGCATTTGCATTTCATGGTTTTTCCGAAAGGAGAAGAATATAAAACAATAGAAATTAAATGGATTGATTCGACTGTATGAAATTTCGCATAGTTGTTCTTGCAGCCGGAAAGGGGAAACGGATGATGTCTGATATCCCGAAACCACTTACTCCCGTTGGAGACAAACCAATTTTGCAACATCTTCTTGAATCAATTGAGTATTCTGAATTGGATCTTGATCCGGTTATTGTAATTTCAAAAGATTCTCCCAAACTCGCAGCCTCATTCGGCCGCGATTGTTCATACGCAATTCAAGAAGAACAACTTGGAACGGGACATGCTGTTCGATGTGCTCGTGAACTTGTCGCCGATGCGGAATCACTCATTGTTCTTTATGGGGATCATCCATTTCTTTCTGCATCGACACTGCAACAACTCGCGCAGACACATCAAGATCACGCTGCATATGTCACAATGGCCACCACGACGTTGCCATCAACAGATGGTTGGTATCAAGCATTTGAAAAATGGGGACGCATCCTGCGCGATGATGTCGGTCATGTGATCGGGAACCGGCAATTTAAAGATGCAACAGATGAAGAGAAACAAATTCTTGAACGTGATCCAGCTTTATTCTGTTTTCAAACGGAATGGCTTTGGGAAAAACTTGCACAACTGAAAAATGAAAATGCTCAAGGGGAATATTATCTGACAGATCTTGTTGCAATGGCATTTGAAGAGGGTCTGTTGATCCCAACAGTTGCGATTCCACCAGAAGAAGCTGTCGGAATCAATACTCCAGAGGAGCGTGAAATCGCAGAACAAATATTAATGAAACGATGTGGAATCCAAAATTAAACTTATCATTGTCGGAGGTTCCCTTGCGACAGGCAAGTCGACGATATCGAAATATATTTCGGAGAAAACAGGAATTGCACGTGTTTCTTTGGATGAAATCAAAGAGGTATTGTTTGACGTTGGAGGATATCGTGATCGTGCGTGGTCAAAGGAAATTGGACGTGCAGCGTTTACGGTTTTTTGTCAGCTGATTGAAATGTATTTGCAGCGCGGTGAATCCGTTATTGCGGATGCAACATTTCTTTGGGAATCGGATCGTATCTGGCTTGAAGAATTTGTATTGAAATACAATGCGGAACTCATTCAGATTTGGCTTACCGCAGATCCAATGATTTCTCGCGCACGATTTATTGATCGCGCGAACACAACACGACATCCCGGTCATTGCGATTCGCTTGAAACGGTCATGGATGAATTCGATACACGGTTTTTTTCTAAATTGCATTCGCCGCTTGTTGTTGAGGCACGAACACACATCATTGACACAACAGATTTTTTGAACGTCGATTTCCAAGCGATTCTCAATTTTCTTAACCTATGAATAAACAACCGCACGTTCCGGTAAGCACCCTCGCAAAGACGTTCTTTCGCGAACTTGTATTCGTTTTTCGTATTGCACCGAAACAGACGGTTCAACTCACAATCGTTCAGTTGCTGATCGGAATTATCCCGCCAGTCGAACTGTATATTGGTGCAAGAATTATTGATTTATTAGTGCATGGTTCTGTCGGAACGGTTTGGAATTCGCAATTGATTTTTCTCATCTCATCTTCATTAGTTTTGCTTGGATTGCAACGTGTCGTCTTTTTATTTAACGATTCGATTACGGAATCGTTAAAAGGAAATCTTATGATCGCGGTGAACGATCGTGTTCATCGTATGGTTGCGAGACTCGATCTTCCGACGTTGGAGAAGTCGTCGGTCCACACACTGCTTACGTATTTGAAAGATCAACAGTGGCGTCCGCATCAAATGGTTTATGTGTTGTTTCAGACGATCGGAAACGTGGCCGCATCCATTTCTTACATCATTCTTGCAGCGGCATTTTCTCCTTTTTACACAGCTTTGTTTGTGATCGCTGTTATTCCTAGCGTGATCATTTCTGTATGGGCGGTTTATATCGGAATGAATATTTCTTGGGGCAAGGCGAGCTTTATGAAAAAGGTTTGGTACTTTGAAAGTCTGTTTCGACGTACACGAACGCTTGTGGAACTCATGATTCACAATGCTGGAATTCATTTTGCCGATCGCTATCATGAAGCGTACGCAGAAGTTGTTCAAAAAGAAAATGACATTGAGACAAAACGATTACTCGCGAGTTTGGTGGCAAACGTCTGTACATTTGGTGTTTATATCTTTGTTTATTTGCAAATTGTGCAATCGGTTCTTTTACATTCGATCACGATCGGACAATTCACGTTATACATTGGTGCCTTTGTTGGTCTCGAACGATTCATGGTGAGCCAAGCATGGATGATTGCACAACTTTTTGAACACACAAATTATCTCAATTCATTCCGCACACTCGAACAAATCAAACCAACGATTATTGAACAGGATGATGCAGACGTTCTGACATCGATTGAAACAACACAACTCGTTGATGTTTCATATACCTATCCAGATACGACAATTTTTGCGCTCGATCATGTTTCTTTTTCGATTCAAAAAGGTGAACGTGTCGCGATCGTTGGCGAAAATGGTGCAGGGAAATCCACACTTGTAAAAATTCTGATGCGATTATATGAACCGACGAGCGGAACCGTGCTGATCAACGGAAAAGATTATCGTAACTTCACACTCGAATCATTACGAAAACAAATTGGAGTTACGTTTCAAGATTTTGAAAAGTATTCGTTAAGTGCCAGGGAAAATATCGGAGTCGGAGAGATTTCTCTTATGCAGGAAATGGAATCTATTCAATCCGCGGCGGAGCGATCCGGAATTCATGAAAAGATTTCAGGATT
>CALQZE010000073.1 GCA_943348955.1 Candidatus Uhrbacteria bacterium RIFOXYB12_FULL_58_10
CCCTCTAACGCACGTTTCATAAACGCGTTCCAAATTGGTCCGGCAACAATAGACCCATCCGCTTTATTTTTCATGGCAACGTTATTATTGTTTCCTACCCAGACACCCGCAGCAAGAGATGGTGTGTAACCCATTGTCCATGCGTCATGAAAGTTATTTGTTGTTCCGGATTTTGCTGCAACAGGTCGATCACCAAGTTGAAGAGAGCTCGATGGACCAAAGACGGATGTTCTTGCTGCATTATCTGAAAGAACATTTGAGATCATACGCGTTGCGTTTTGATCAACAATTTGTTTTGCATCTTTTTGTTTCCATTCTTCAAGAACACTTCCTTCTGAATCCTCGATACGCAAAATGAAAACTTGATCATTTCGTTTACCTTCATTGGCAAACGTTGCATAGGCATTTACATGTTCCACAAGTTTCACTTCTCCTCCTCCAAGCACAATAGATAATCCAAAGTTCGCGTGATTAGAAAATGAGGTATAACCAAGAGACGTTGCGAAATCAAGAGCATTATCAACCCCTACGAGATAAACCGTTTTTACAGCAGGAATATTCAAAGACATTTGAAGAGCGTTGCGAATACGAAGAGGACCGCGTTCTTTCAGATCGTAATCGTGCGGTGTGTAAACCCCGACAGATGATGGAAAATCTGTGACCACATCCCACAAAACGGTATTGGGCGTATATCCCATTTCAAAAGCTTTTGTATAGACAATTGGTTTAAAACTGGAACCTGGTTGTCGCAGTCGTGTTGAGACATTCACCTGTCCGTCGATGGATTTATCAAAATAGTCTTTTGATCCGACCATTGCAAGAATCTGTCCCGTTCTCGGATCTTCTGCGACAAAGGAAGCGTTGTTAAAACCGTATTGTGGACCTTTTGCTTCAACGCCTTTTTTCACCTCTTCTTCTGCGATCTGTTGCAGTTTAAAATCAAGAGTTGTAATTACTTTCATTCCACCTTCTTCAACAGCGCGTCGTCCGTACTTGTCTTCAAGATTCGCTTTTACATCCAGAACAAAGTGAGGGGCTGTAATATTTGAGATACGGGCGGATACAGGAGTTTTTTCTTTCTTTGCCTCTTCCCACGACTTTTTATCGATGAAGTTTAGTTTTTGCATTTCGTCCAGAATATAATTACGACGAGCAAGTAACATGTCCGGATTATTCAAATAGGTTGTTGTGGATTTTGGGAGAGCTGCAAGAGTGGCGGCTTCAGCAATCGTCAGGTCTTTAACCGTTTTATGAAAAAAGTTTTGAGAGGCTGCCTCAATTCCATAGTAGGATGATCCGTAAGGAATTTCATTGAGATAAATTTGTAAAATTTCATCCTTCGAATATTTTTGTTCAAGCTCGATGGAAAGAATAAGTTCTTTTATTTTTCGGGTAATTGTTTTTTCGTTTGAAAGAATCGCGTTTTTAACAAGCTGTTGAGTGAGCGTTGAGCCTCCAACGCGTTTGCCGACGATATTTAGAAAAAAAGCACGGGCAAGTCCTTTTGCATCAAACCCGCTGTGTGTACAAAAACTACGATCCTCTGCGGCAATAGTTGCTTCCGCAGCGAACAAAGGGATTCCTTCCGGATCAAAAGATAATTTCGAATCTGTTTTGTCGCAATAACCCTGTTGAAGTTTTTTGAGTGTACGATTTTCATCACCAGCAATTTCATAGAGCAGGTGTTCTCCCGTGCGGTCGTAAATTTTTGTGGTTTGTGAAATCTTACGTTCCGTAAGACTGCCAGGACTTGGGAGGTCTTTGCTCGCATAGGCCATTATTCCGAGAACGAATAAAGATCCCAACACGAAAAAAAATAGAATAAGGAGAAGCAGGTTTTTCCCGATGGGTGTTTTGCGAAACCATCGCCAAAGGCGTCCTATTATCGACGAAGAACCGCCGCGTTTCCATCCGTGTTTGTTGTAAGTATGTTGTGACATAAGGTGTGTGTAGCATACAAGATTTTAACGATTAACAAAAGATACCCCCAGTTTATCGACAAGTGCGTTTTTGCTCTATTGAGCCAAAAAATTAACATAAAATGGGCTGAAAGCATTGACAAAACCGCCTAAGTGTGGTACTATTTTGCCACTCCTATGTTGGAGTGTTTTTATTTCGAGGAAGAAGACAATTTATTTTACCTGCCCAACGCGGCTTCTTTAGGAGGAAGGATGCGTCGGGTATGTTGAATAAAAACTTTACACAAGGTTATACCAATATCCAAAAGGCGTTTAATCGTTTTTTGGACAATGCCTGGCACAATGATCTTTGTTATGCGCGAACCGCGTGGATGTTTTTTTCACAAACGCTTAACCGTTTTGATAAAAGTATTTCCACGTTTCGTTCAAAAGCGATGAACTTTACGGCCATCATATTTGTGATGACGATTGGTTCATACGTCTTTTTTCCGATGATGGCGAACGCGGATATTGCGGATGATCAAAAATCCACAGAACATAGTTCTGTTGCGCTCGTTATCGCATCCATGCAAAATCAAACCAAAAGTTTCGGATCCCTTCCTGTTTCAGAAGATGCTCCTGTTCGTAAAACATTCGTGATTCCAATCACGGCGTATACATCCGAGGCTGCTCAAACAGACGATTCGCCTTGTATTACTGCGTCTGGTATGGACGTTTGTAAACGAAACCAAGAGGATATCGTTGCGGCAAACTTTTTGCCGATGGGAACACGTGTACGTATTCCTGAATTATACGGTGACCGTATCTTTACGGTTCAAGATCGTATGAACAGACGATATGATAAACACATGGATATTTGGTTAAAAGATCTTTCCCAAGCAAAACAGTTTGGATTAAAGATTACAAAAATCGAAGTGTTCTAAAATGAATAACAAAAACCTCGAGCGTTTGCTCGAGGTTTTTTGATTGTTTTTGAGTGGAGGCCTGAGAGGGAGTTGAACCCTCGCATAGCGGTTTTGCAGACCGCCGCGTTAACCACTTCGCCATCAGGCCAATTCGTATCATTTCAACCGACACGAATGTATCAAATTTCATTTCGATGAGCAAGCCATGTCACTCACGAGTGACATGGCAAAGGACCCTGGTATACTTATACAAGATGTTCAATAAGATCAGCTTCACTCAGCTTAACAAGAAGTTTTGGGATATAACTTTTTACACATGCATGAACATCTGGGTGTAGAAGGTTCTCAAATTGGTGGACTTCTGGTCCTGCGGCGATGATTAATTGTTCAAACTCATTGTTTTGGAGGCGTGTATGGAGATCTTCTGCAAGTTTGCGAAAGAGATGGTCTTCCCCAACGATTTCATCTTTCTCATTTACCTCACGGAAATGTGCTCCGCCGGAGGTCATCCCGGAAGTTCTGTCTCCGCCCTCATGTGATGGGTAATCTGTTTTCAACTCTTCTACAAAATCAAAATCTCGATCGTTGGCAATATAGAGTTTTGCGTGAACATGATCCGCAACGACAACAAGGGTCTTTTTGTGAAACGCAGGAAATTGTTCTGGAATTTGCATAGGAATATCTTATTAAATTTCTTAAATCAGTATACCCGTATGAAATCATTTCGTCATTTAATTGCATCATCAATTCGCGAGCTGGTATTTGGGCTTGAAGACTCCCTTGTTTCAACCCTCGGAACGATCACAGGAATCGCTGTCGGTACACAAAGCACCTATGTTGTGATTTTATCGGGCTTTGTGTTGATCGCTGC
>CALQZE010000074.1 GCA_943348955.1 Candidatus Uhrbacteria bacterium RIFOXYB12_FULL_58_10
AAAGCGGTTGCAAAATAATCTTCCACAGTCATCAAGAGATACGAACGATCCATGACTTGTTTTGCAATTCCGATCTTTGCACCTTGTTTAAGGTGAATTTCTCCTTTGATTGGCTTCACATCACCCATGATTAATCGGAAAATTGTGGATTTTCCTGCGCCGTTTTGTCCCATCAAAGTCACTTTTGCGTTTTCACGAATAGAAAAACTCGCATCTTTCAATAAGGTGCCTTTATCGTGATAGCCGAATGTGACGTTCGCGAAACGAACGATGACGTCGCCGTGGTTGGACATAGGTTTTTTGTGTCAGCTCAATATTAGGAAAGATGTCTTAGTTCTTGCGTGAGTATAGAGGAAAAGTCGGGTTTGGTCAATGGGGAAGTATGGATCACGTGAAATAAAAAAGACCCGGGTCTATTTGCAGAATAGCAATGTGACCTCAGGTCCTCGAGTAATCGTGAAGGTGCGATTTGGTTTGGAGTCTTTTGGCGTTGGCCAGCGGAAGAAATCTCCATCGATAATCATGCGATCATCTTTTGTGTTCAAGCGAATGCAATCCGCGTTTGTATTGCAGGTGTGCAAATCTGTGAGTGGAGAAATGGATCCTGTCCAGAAAGGTGGAATGCTTGCCGCAAGTGCCGTCAGTCCGCCCCAATAGGCGATCACAGCGCAACGGTTCGTTTCGATTTTCTTGTGGAAAGGATGACAGAACGGAATGAACTGATCGACAGCCCCGACGATAATGCTTGCTTCATTGTCTGGAGCAACGGCGTGATGATCGATTGAGAGTTTTCCTTGCGTGTGATTGACGTGACCGCGTGTTCCGAGAAGGAGAGTCTTTGCATGAGCTAGAACGACGGATCCGACGAGTCGTGTTACGCCGATCATGTTGCCTTTGCCGTTTTTCTCGTATAACTCCGTGAAATCACTTACAACACCATTTGCCATCACAGCGCCGTGATGTTTGGTATTCGTGAGTGAATCATGGACAGCGATCGGTTGCCAGAGACGTGCATAACACAACCTCGGATGACGAAACAGTTTCGATAAGTTACGAATGGGATTTCCACTCCTAAAACCGACGTGCAGGGTCATGAAATTGAATTGGCCGCCACCAACAGGCATCAGAACGGGACGTTCCGATTTCGGGAGATCAATGACCCAATCCAGCAATTGCTTGAAGGTTCCGTCGCCTCCGACAATGCAGAGTGTGACTTTGGAAAAATCCGTTTCGTGTCGAATCCTCGACAGTTCATGATGAAGCAGAGAAACAGTAGACGACTGAACAATTTGCGCATGGCGCATAAAGCGATTCAGAATCTCACGGATCATGTCCGGATTTTTGCGCACCTGACTTGCTTGCGGATTCACGACGATGACGTATTTCACGATAGGTCTCCTTGTTTGACCTGTGCTGCAGCTTAATGTTCGAACGGACAAAAGTCAATTATGTCGGGCAGACATCAATCCCTCCATGCTTTTCAACATAGTTTTGATGAAATCCCTCTGCTGGGTAGAATATTTTTGCCGGAACGATTTCTGTGGCGATCGATTTATTTAATTGTGCTGCGATTTCAACGCGAGAAGTTTCCGCTTCCGTTTTTTGTTCTGGTGAATGATAAAAGATCGCCGATCGATATTGGGATCCAACATCCGGGCCTTGGCGATTCACTTGTGTTGGATCATGCATCTTCCAAAATGCATTTAATAAATCTGAATACGAAATGTGTTCAGGATCAAAAACAACTTCAACAGCTTCCGCATGCCCCGATGTCCCATCATGAGTATCCTCATATTTTGGATTAACGAGAGTTCCGCCTGTGTATCCAGCCATTGTAGAAATGACACCCGGAAGTTGATTGAATAGATGTTGGATATGCCAGAAACATCCGCCAGCAAACGTAGCTTTTTGTTGATTGAGGTTTGTCATAAAGAAATGTAAAATGATCTTAACTATTTTAACATCGATCTTCTGTATGGAACAGAATCCTAATCTTACGTTGGAACAACAAACTATTTGTTTTCAAAAGGGAACAGAACCACCGTTCAGTGGAAAATATGTAAATTTTCATGAAGACGGAACGTTTGTTTGTGTGAATTGCGGTCAAAAATTATTTACATCCGCAACAAAATTTGATTCCGGTTCCGGATGGCCAAGTTTTTCTGATGTGATTGAACAAGGGAATGTGAAGCTGCAAGAAGATCAATCGATGGGAATGCTACGCACAGAAGTTTTGTGTTCGAATTGCGGAGCACATTTAGGTCACGTATTTGACGATGGACCAACCGAAACAGGGAAACGCTATTGTATTAATTCTCTTGCTCTTGATTTTAAAGATAAAAAATAGAGAACAAAAAGAGACCCGATCGGGTCTCTTTTATTTTAGTTGGATGTTCGAGCGGGAGGTTTACCGTGTCCGAACTTTTTACGGTTCTGACTTGGACGACGGTCTTGAAATTCTCCGCTTGGACGTGCAGATGGACTGTGTCCTGTCGAAGGGGGTCTGCTTCCGCGATAAGGAGAAGATGCTCGATCACGCGTATCACCGGCAGGACGTGCAGAGCTGTGTGCTGAGCGAGTCGGTGCGGAACCGTAACCGCCTGGACGACGTGTGTCACCAGCCGGGCGTTCATTACTGAAACGACCTGGACCACGAGGTCCTTTTGGTGTTGGAGCGCCTGTAAACAGACGAGGAGATTCAGATTGTTTCGCACGACGAGCTGGATTATCACCGATCGTGTTTGAATATCCAGACATAAGTGTTCCACGTGCCTGTGGTCTTTCACCACGATCATATTGTGAACGTTGTGAACGACGATCTCCGCTGTAAGAACGAGAATCTCCACGTCCTCCACTTCCACCATGGTGAGACTTTTCATGTGGTGGTTCTGGAATGATGCGGCGTTCTGGTAAATTTGGAAGAGGGGAGACGTTTAATTTTGATTTGATGAGACGTTCAATCATGCGAAGATCGTTTTTTTGATCTGGTGTGACAAAAGAAATTGCCTTTCCACTGCGACCTGCACGACCTGTTCGACCGATACGGTGAACGTAATCTTCAGATTGTTCCGGAAGATCAAAGTTGATAACGAGCTCAATGTTTGTCACGTCAATTCCACGAGAAGCAATATCTGTTGCAACGAGGACACGAACTTTTCCAGATTTGAATCCAGCAAGGGCAAGTTTACGTTGCGCAAGAGATTTGTTTGAGTGAAGTTCTGCTGCGGTATGGTTCATGTGTTGAACCGCGTTCATGATTTTTTTTGCACCGTGTTTTGTACGGCTAAACACCAAGATCGTTCCTTTGTACTCTTCCAAAATGGATTCGAGCAAACGAATCTTGTCTTCTTTCTTAATCATGAAAATTTCTTGCTCGATGTGATCTGCGGCTGTTCCTTGCGGAGCAATTTCAATACGCAATGGTTTCTTCATGTACATTTCACCGATCTGTGAAATCTTTGCTGGCATGGTTGCAGAGAACAACATGGTTTGACGTTCTTTTGGAACGTTCATGAGAATTTTTTTGATCTGTGGTTCAAATCCCATATCAAGCATACGATCTGCTTCATCCAATACAAGAACGCGAACGTCCTTCAACGAAACATTTTTTTGTTCCATGTGGTCGATCAATCGTCCTGGGGTTGCAA
>CALQZE010000075.1 GCA_943348955.1 Candidatus Uhrbacteria bacterium RIFOXYB12_FULL_58_10
ACAACGCCCGAAGGGGCGTTTTTTATAATGTTGATTTTTTTACTTGACCTTGTTTACAATCTTTTCAAAGATCGCTGGATGATCTTTTCCGAGAGTTGAAAGGATTTTACGGTCAAGTTCAATGTTTGCTTTGCTGAGAGCATCGATGAAACGGCTGTATGTGAGTCCGAGTGGACGAACAGCTGCGTTGATACGAACGGTAAAGAGGCGGCGGAATGCACGTTTCTTATTGCGACGATCGCGATAAGCGTTGACTCCAGCCTTAAGCATGGCCGGTCGCGCAAGACGAATGCTTGATTTGCGACGCCACATCATTCCTTTGGTTTTTGCAAGCAAACTCTTTCGACGTTTGACGTGCTGGGTTCCTCGTTTAACTCGTGGCATATTATCCTTGCGCGATTAACGTCTTCACTGTTTTTGTGAATGACTCGGAAAGAGAAGTATCTCGGCGTTTTTTGCGGGTAATTTTTCCAGAATCACGGCTATTAAAATGATTCTGCCCTGCATAACGCTTGAGGACCTTTCCGGTTTTTGTTACTTTGAGACGTTTGACCGTCGCCTTGTGTGTTTTTGTCTTAGTTTTCATATAAAAGTCTCCGGAAGTATATAAGAATGTAAGAAATTCGTCAAGAAGTCGGGGTGGGGAGAAGTCCGGAAGAGAAGTAATCTTAAGCTTTTGTGACAATTGCGGCAAATTTTCCACCTTGGAACGTGACAGCTTGTTCGATTCGGAGATTGTACGTTGCTTGAAGGGTGACGATGAAGCGTTTGATCAACTCTTCTGCGACATCGCGGTGAGCTTTTTCACGACCACGTAAAGGAAGCTCGATATGAACTTTGTCTCCACGATCAAGAAATTTGCTTGCTTGAGCGATACGAACATCAAAGTCATGGGCTCCAATTCTGAATGTAAGACGTAAGCCTTTAACTTCAACCTCTTTAGACTGAGCTTTTTGTTTACGTGCTTCTTTCTCTTTTTGATATTTGAAAGCACCGTAGTCCAAAATCTTACAAACAGGAGGTTCTGCTTTTGGGGAAACTTCCACCAAATCTAACTCCTTGGCTTTTGCAATCGCAATAGCGTCCTCTGTTTTGAGAACTCCAAGAGGTTTTCCTTCATCATCAACCACACGCACTTCAGGTGCGGTGATTTTTTCGTTCATCCGAAATTTTTGAACGTGAAGATTGGATTGTCGGGCTCTATGTCTATGAATGCGCATAATTATGCCGGTAGTCTATACGAGACCCTTTAAAAAATCAAGCAATTCGCTATACTGCTTGCATGTGCCAAAACTCGCTGTAAATAAGAAGGCTGCATTTGATTACGAGCTTCAAGATGAATATGAGGCTGGTTTGGTTTTGCAGGGTTGGGAAGTGAAGTCAGCAAAGGCAGGACACGTGCAATTAAAGGGTTCTTTTTTGCATATTCAGAATGGAGAATTATGGTTGAAGAATGCATTCATTAGTCCGTATGGTCCGGCGGGAACGCGAGAGGTGCAATCGGATCGTGATCGAAAAGTACTTGTCCACAACCGTGAGCTCAAACGATTGATTGGAAAAAAACAAACGGAAGGACTGACGTTGGTCCCCGTGAAGATGTACACAAAAGGGAACTTGGTGAAATTGGTGTTTGCGGTTGGAAAGGGAGAAAAGAAATTTGAAAAACGTGAAGCGATTAAAAAACGTGATGTGGATCGTCAGATGAGACAGGATATAAAAGAATAAAAAAGCGTCCAAGAGATATTGGACGCGTGAGAGACTAGAGACTGGGAAGATGATGTGGATTCCGCTGAGAAGATTTCTTGGCGGTTTCTTTTTTCGATTTTCCCTTATCTTGTTTCGTTATCGCTTTCTCCGGATGGTTGATCCGATTGAAGGCAGAGAGGCTTGTTGTCGTTCGACCGGGCTTGAAGGCCTTGATCGTATCTTTGAGAGATTTCCATCCACCCTTCGGTTCTTTCTCGATGACGAACAGGCCGGCACCGCGATACCAGGGTGAGGCGGATTCGATGAACTTCTTGATGTGCTTTGTGTCCGTGTTGCCGCCGTACGTTCTGCCGATCGGCACAAGTTCACAATGCGAATCGGGATAGCGTGCGAGAATGCTGTCGAACTGGCCTTGGCCGTAGGCGAGCGCATTCTGCGGCTGCATTGTCACCCGCTTGCCTTTCTCGAATGCTTCGAACTGCATCCAATACTCTTGAGGCAAGAAGAAGTCGGAGTAGTGGAACGCGATGCCCCACAATTTCTTGTTCAAGCTCATGAGATGCGGGAAGGTCGATGATGCGAGGATCTTGCCTTTGCGCTTGTCGACTTCTTTTCGCAAGAGACTGAAAACCTTTTCCCACATCGGCGCTTTGACGCCGAACAGACCGAGGTCGTCGATGATCACGCCGTCCGCTCCCATGTCGAGCGTGCTCGCAGCGAGTGCGACCGAATTCAGAATCGACGTGTCGTTCGTGAGCCGGGCCGTGAAGTAACTGTAGACGCGCATGCCTTCTGCGTGGAATGCGTCGACGAGATCTTTCGAGAAGCAGGGAACCCACTTGCCGTTCACGACCGTGCCCCAGCTTCCGCCGTCATGGCTCTTGATCATCGCATAGGCGAAGCCTTTCGCCTTGAGATCCTTTGCGTACGCGCGCGCAGCTTCTTTGCTCGCGGCTGGGCCGACCGAAGACTTGAACGTGAAGATGCCGAACCCGTCCATCTGGGCGGGAAGGGTGACGACGTTCGCGAATGCCGACGTCGACAACAAAAGAAGAAGACAGATGATGGAAAGAACACGTTGTTTCATGGTTCTCCTCATCGATTCAATGGAATCGAAGGGTTGTGGGTGTGGGAACAGAACAATCAGGAAACGGAGAACGATACTCGAAAATGACCGTTTTGTCAACCCTATAAAAACACAAAACCGATACGGTTGTATCGGTTTTGTGAATATATAAGTTAATTTTGTTTCAAGAATTTTCGATGGCCTGCCATCCGAAGCTCCTGGTGACGAAATAACTTCGCGTCCATTCTTCGCTGAAGCTACGAAGGACATCCTACGCTCTGGATAAAAATCAAGAGCGTAGGATGGTGGAGTTGAGGGGAATTGAACCCCTGTCTGGTAAGGTTTTTCCAAATGACGTTTCCAAGCACAGTCTCACTTGATGAATCTTGCATGTTTAAAGCGAGACGAAACGCATGCACGATTGTCCGTCGCAATTTTGAAATGTGACAGACGGGCGACATCACATTCGAGCTCAATGATTATAACACCCGCTGTGAGCTATTGAGCATCACGCACGCAGATGGGTTTTGGCTATTAAGCGAAAACCGGAGCGAATGAAGGAGCGCGGAATGCGTTCTTGATCATCGCAAAGACGTTGTTTGCATTTGTCGTCTTGTAGAGAGGATTTACGAGGTTCTTTACACCCTCGGCTTGATCACGTGGAATAGACTTCCATCGATACCGGTCAACCCCGCACTCCGCAAGAAAAATTCTTGGTGAAAGCGTGATTGATCGAGTGACAAAAGTTTACGCGATTTTTTGCAAAATGTCAATCCTCAGCGCATACATTTTGTGTTATACTATTTTTGTATGAAAGGAAATTCTGTCATCAGTATTTCAACGGGAACATTTCTGAAAGCT
>CALQZE010000076.1 GCA_943348955.1 Candidatus Uhrbacteria bacterium RIFOXYB12_FULL_58_10
ATCGTCGACCATGTCAACAGTGTTTTTGTGCGTTTCGACATCCTCAGTCTCCTTGGTATTTGTCGAGTTTTGTTCTTGTTGCTGGTCCACGTTTATCTGAAAACGAACACAAAGTCAATGGTTTGACATAAATCCGTAAAACCAGTATCATTCCGACATAAATTAATCATTTCGCTGGCATACCGTCTCGTTTACGAGTCTGAGGAGCCGCGACACACACGAATATGGGACTTATTGCTGTGATCCAGACCGGAGGAAAACAATTCATCGTTAAAGAAGGACTAGAAATGGAGATCGAAAAACTCGAGCTCGAGCCTGGTGCTGTTTTTGAAATGGATGCATTGCTTATTTCTGACGAAGAAGGATCTGATGTTAAAGTTGGAACACCATTGGTTTCTGGCGCTAAAATTTCTGCGAGTGTACTTGAACAAGGACGATCGGACAAAGTCTCTATCATCAAGTATAAGTCGAAGTCTCGATACCGACGTAACGTTGGTCATCGTCAACCATTCACAAAAATTCGTATCGAAAAAATTAGCGCCTAAAAGCGCTACTTTTTTTTGAAGATCAACCTAATAAACAACGGAGGAACCCTATGGAAAAAAACTATTCAATCAAACTGATTCTGAAAACGTTTTGGAACAGCATGAAATCGTACAAGTTCTCATTGATGGTGATTTTGATCACGATCCTTGTGGCGAACATTGGTGCGGTGATCACTCCGCTCTTTTATAAAACGTTCTTTGACGTTCTTTCAAAATCTTCGCCTTCAGAGGCGCATGTTCCGCAGCTCATCCATCTTCTTGTGATCATCTTGATCATTAACGGATTTGGATGGCTCTCGTGGCGCATTTCAAACTACGTGAACACGATTTTTCAACCTCGCGTGAAAAAGGATTTGGAGACGCATGCGTTTTCGTACATTCTCGATCACTCGTATTCATTTTTCTCAAACGCATTCGTCGGATCTCTGGTGCGAAAAGTGCATCGTCTTGCGAACGCGTTTGAAAAACTGATGGATGAATTGCAATACAACATTCTTGGATTATTGGTTGTCGTCGTTGGTGATCTGATCGTTCTGTACATGCGTGATTTCAAACTCGGTGCTGTGCTCACTGTCTGTGTCATCTTGATCGGTGCATTCAACATCGCTTTTGCTTCATGGAAATTGAAGTATGATTACGCAAAGTCTCTATTAGACTCTGAATCTACGGCTGTCATGGCAGATGCACTCACAAACAGTATCACCATTAAATTGTTTACTTCTCAGAAATTTGAGAATGGATTGTTTACAAATGTGATGGAGCGCTGGCGTAAAGCGCAGACACATCTGTGGAATATCGAAGGAATCGCAGAAGGTATTCAGGCTGGTCTGATTGCTCTCGCGGAATTTGCGATGTTTTACGTGGCAATTCCTCTCTGGCAACGCGGGCTGCTGACAATCGGTGATTTTGCTTTGATTCAAAGTTTCATGGTTGGAATCTTCCAACGTGTCTGGAATCTTGGGAAATCCGTACGTCATATCTATGAGGCGATTGCGGATGCAACGGAAATGGTTGAAATTCTTGAAACGCCGCACGAGATCGTGGATTCTGCGAAAGCAAAAACACTCGTTGTGTCTGACGCATCGATTCGATTCGATGATGTCACATTCAAATTCAATCAGACACGATCTGTGCTGAATGGATTGTCATTCACAATCATCCCTCATGAAAAGATTGCGCTCGTTGGACCAAGCGGTGCAGGAAAATCGACGATCACGAAATTGCTCTTGCGATTTTACGATGTGGAGTCCGGTTCGATTATGATCGACGGACAAAACATTGCAAAGGTCACACAAAACAGTTTGCGCGGATCGATCGCAATGGTTCCGCAAGAACCGATCCTGTTTCATCGATCTCTCATGGATAACATTCGTTACGGTCGACCGGAAGCCACAGACGAAGAAGTCTTTGAAGCTTCACGTCGTGCACGATGTCATGACTTTATCGTCGAGCTTTCAGAAGGATACAATACGTTTGTCGGAGAACGCGGAATTAAACTCTCTGGCGGAGAACGTCAGCGTATTGCAATCGCTCGTGCGATTTTGAAAGATGCACCGATTCTCGTTTTGGATGAAGCAACCTCTAGTCTCGATTCTGAATCTGAATCACTCATTCAAGCAGCACTTGATGAACTGATGAAAGGGAAGACGACTATCGTCATTGCTCATCGACTTTCGACCATCATGCGTATGGATCGCATTATCGTGATTGAAAATGGAACAGCTGTCGACTCTGGAACTCACGACGAACTTCTTGCGAAAGCAGGGATCTACAAAAAGTTATGGGATATTCAGGCTGGCGGATTCATTGAGTAAGGAAAACAAACCGCGGGATACACCTGCGGTTTTTTTTATTTGAAATTGTTCGACTCGTTTCGCTATTTAATCAGAAACGTACTTACGTACTAGTACATGAGTACGGTGTTCAGCTTCGGATTGGAATTCATATGTGTTGCATTGACAGGATCGTTTTATTGCCATAGAATTCCTCGTCCGGTACATCTCGGCGGACGTTGGAAGACTGTAAGGAGTCATCGATGACAGATCGTAAGGGCAGTAGACTGAACAAGAAGCAAATCGCGTGGATTCGGCTGTTGCAACAGCTCAAGCGCGAGTACATGGCCAATTTTGATCTTTCTCTCACGGAGGCGCTCACGCTCGCTGGCATTCCGATCAGTGGTGTGGATCCGCGTCTGCTCTCCATCCCGTACGTGCGTCAGCCGACGGAAACAGGAGAACATCGTATTTCGATCGGCTTCCTTCGCTACGGCGGCTTTGGAACAACGACAAGAAAAGTGATGGAGGATGTTGCTCAGTCCAATCGGCTCTGTGGCACTTTGCATGTCGGTCTGTGCATCGCGCAACACAATCCGGTTGTTGAGACGGAGATCAAGATTCTCATGCTCGGTACACTCGTACATTTGAGTGATGCGAGTACTGGTTGGGCTCCGTGTCTCACGCTTGGTCCCGGTGTTCGCAAGCTCGAGATGGTCTATCGTTCGCCCATGAATAACCAGATGAAGTGGTCCACCTTGACGCAGCATCTCGCTTACCAGATTCTGTAGAAGAATCAGGACTCCTTGCTCTGGAATCATTTTCCAGAGTTTTTTAATATCAAAAAAGATCGCGGACAATTTTCTGCGATCTTTTATTTATCTGTTGTCATTGTTTTTCGTCCTTTTAATGCATCGCCCAATGTCACTTCATCGGCGAATTCAAGTGTTGCACCCATTGGAAGTCCGCGTGCAAGTTTTGTGGTGTGAACGTGCGAGCCAAGAAGTTTTGTGAGATAAAGAATCGTTGTTTCACCTTGTGTCGTCGGTGATAACGCGAGAATGACTTCTTCAACTCCACCTTCTTTGATACGAGCGATAAGTTCTCGGACACGCAATGTCTCTGGTGTAATTCCCTCAATCGGACTCAATGTTCCGCCGAGTACGTGATAGAAACCTCGATAAGCTCCTGTTGCCTCGATTGTAGAAATGTCGCGTGGTTCTTCAACTACACACAACAGCTTCATATCGCGACGTGAGTCCGAACATTGTTCGCATAAT
>CALQZE010000077.1 GCA_943348955.1 Candidatus Uhrbacteria bacterium RIFOXYB12_FULL_58_10
CTGAACGAGCTGTTCGATATGTTTCGTTGTAAATCCAATCAAGTCTGCATCTAAAAATAAAATGATATCTGCATCCGTTTGTTGAAATCCAAACAACATCGCCTGACTCTTGCCGCGATTTGGTTTGAGTTCATAAACGACCGCACCCGCTTCTCGTGCAACCTCGGCCGTGCGATCAATGGAACCATCGGAAACAACGATCACATCACGAATCAAAGAACACATACAAGCTGTTCGAACAACAGATGCAATTGTTTTCTCTTCGTTATACGCTGGAATAATAGCCGTGACGGTTGGTTGACTCATACGAATCCTTGTTTGTTTCTTTGCGAACGTCGTCGCAAACGCATGAGAAGTTCTTTCAAAATTTGTTTGATATGAGATCCCATCTTCAACTCCTGTTCAAAATTTTTATGTTCAAATGAATGCATGACCTGTAAAGATTCTAAAATACGATCGAGATAAATAAGAGCGATCCGATATTCTTTTTCTGCAATCACTTCCGCAAGCGGATCGTCTTGCATTTCTTCTTGCATCGCAACAGACAACTTGATCGGAATCAATTTTGCGTTGATATAAATACGAAATGCCTGTTCTCGAAAAAGATCTCCTGTTTCATATGCCTCCTTTGCGAGTTTAAAGATCACATCAGACCACAAAAATACTTGCTCATAAAACGGCGGACGTTTTGTATCTTGCAACAATTCATCAAACAAAGATATTTCAGGCTGAAAATCTTCGAGGGCTGGATCCGGTTCTGGAAAGGAAGATTGTAACAACAGTAATGGATTTACATTTTGAGAAAATTCCGCTTCCGACAATTCTTCCGTTTCCATTTGTTCCTGAATCAATCGCTGTTCCATGGTTAAATTTGTTGTGATCAACTTTCGTCCGGGCAATTCCAATAGGCCATATAAACGATAAATCTCATCGACATCTTCTTCAAGAAGATCGACTTCGTTGCGGCGAAAAGCCCAGGGTGAATGTGGATCGTGAAACAAAGGAAACACAAGACTATTTCCCTCTCAATGCTAATTCATACATCATTTCCTCAAGAGATCTCAGATTCTTTTTTGCTTGATCGAATTTTGTTCGTAAGTAACCCGTCAAATCAAGATCAAGCATAAACTCAATAATCATCTCGACCGTTTCACGCGCGCGAGCCGCTTCTTTCACATGACCCGCCGTCACTTGTTTCATCGCATAACGAACAATCTCACCTGTGCAGTCTGAGAGACCGCCAAGATAGATTGCCGGCTCCATGGCACGCTCCGCGATTTTATCGACAGGTTCCTGTTGCGTGTAAAGCAAAAATAATTGTGCCTCTGCATATTCCTCAAGAGCTGCACGGAACGATCCTTCTTCTTTCAACGAAGCATTCGACTTGAATAATTTCTCACAGTGCAAAAATAAAGCATCTGCTTCATGCATCAGCGCAACAGCTGATTTCAAATCATCCCGATGTAATGCAAAAATAGCTCGCTTTGATTTACTCAAGGCCTCATTCGATTTTGACATCACGATACGACGATCTGCTTCTCTTGATTGGTATTGTTTCTTAATGTTCGCAAAAATAGTTGGATTTTTCATAGATGCACCTATCATAAGCACATTCCGATGTTTTGTCATCCCGATGCGAAAAGAAATAATCCTTCGTGTCGGAATGAGAAAGAAAGTATGATAAACTATTTGCAATATGAACTCTTTTGCAAAATATCTTACAGCGTTTTGTCTTCTTGCCACGATCTCTGCACAATCATCCATCTCAAGTGCAGCAGCCGCCTCAGAACCACTCATAGGTTCGCTTACACAAACAACGGATCTTTGGGATCATGGAACGTTTCATGTCATCAGATACGCAAGTGAAACTCCTATTCAATTTCTTGGAATCGTTGGCGGTCATTTACTCGCATCGGTTGCATCCGATCAACACCAATGGTTCTTCAATAATGCGTTTGTTCCTGTGCGCGGAACAGATGCGGCAAAAGCATTGGGATATCCGGTACGCGTTTCATCTGAATCCTTACTTTCTGTTTCAAAAAAATCTCTTTGCCTAAAATACAAAGACACGATCACCGAAGTTGCAATTACGGACAAAAGAACGCTCTGTCTTCGCTCAACACCAGGCGGAGATTTTACACTGAATCTGATGCCGGAAGACAAAAAACTTTCCGTCGGATTTGGAAAACAACCAATTTTGGAAAAAAATAAACTCACATGGATCGGAATAGACGGAAATTTGTATGTCGCCTTTTTACATCCTGACTTTTTCAACACAACGGTCTCTGCTCTGAAAACAAAAACAAATCCGGCTGTTTTTCTGTTGCGAAATGGTGTGAAATATTCCATTCCAAATGAACCAACATACTTTTCTTGGTTTGATTCATTTAAGACAGTCACTGTCGTTGACGCAAAAAAACTTCTGTCATATCCGTACATCGGAAACAGTTCGTATCGTGCAAATACTCTTCTAAAATTCAAAGGGAGTCCGGACGTTTATGTCTATCAACCTGCGAATGATCCCTATCTTGTCTTTGGAAAAGACGCCAAAATCCTTGAAGACGGTAAGGAGAGCTGGACCATTCAAATCACAAAAGGAAAAGCACCCACAGTTCTTGCTAAACGTCTTGAACTTCTCCGACCACTCACCCATGAATCCGATGCGATTGATCTTTTCGGACAGAATTGGACAAAGCGCATAATCGAACTCGACGATGATAAACAATCACGCTTTCTGATCAGTGAAAAACCATTTGTCGCATCAACAGACTTCCTCATTGAATAAAAAAATCGACTTGGAAAATCCAAAGTCGATGAGAGAGAGCCGAAGTGTAAAAGTCGCTCGAGGTTACGGAGATGGAGAAAGTCCATTTTGGCTGAGCCAATCGATGATGATACCCGCATGCTCCGGAAGGAGATACGCCGTGATCACATTGTGATCATCCGTTGTGTCTCGACCAATGAAGTGCAGTCCGCGCGTGTGCATGAACAAAAGCAACTTCGTTTTCAGTCCTCCGTCACGAGAAGAAACGTCCCTGGGCGGAAGCGAATAACGCAATTCCACAAGAGAACGAGACGAGAAGGTACCTGCCGGCTGACTGCTTTCTAATTTCATGAATTCCTTATTTGCTTGGGTTGAGGGACGATGAATCAGGACAAAACCATAATCGCATAAACACGTTCTGTCAATGATTCAACTCAGACAATATACGTTAAAACAAAAAACACCAACGTGAAGTTGGTGTTTTTTGTTGGTGCGCCGGGCGGGGATCGGACCCGCGACCTTGGGCTTAAAAGGCCCCTGCTCTACCACTGAGCTACCAGCGCATAAATCTTCTGACGAGAAATCTTTCGAGCAGAAATATATCAAAGCCTGAGAAAAAAGGCAAGGGTTGCCCTGTGCAAAGTCTTGACATTTTCGTAAAAAAATTGTACGGTTCCGCGCATCACAAGTCCATTTTCTGGACATGAGGTGACCCAATGGCCTGCTATGAAATGCGTCAACAGTTGCGTGGCGTAGTCGGTGGAGCATGGTCGGATTTGGAGATCGACGCATTCGTGTCGAGACATGCCACGCAGTGCCACAGCTGCAATC
>CALQZE010000078.1 GCA_943348955.1 Candidatus Uhrbacteria bacterium RIFOXYB12_FULL_58_10
CCTCCATTTGATTTTTCAAATTCGGCAAATCTTGAATCTGTTTCATCATCTCTACGGCTTTTTTGTCTCCTTTTTCCGCTGAGGCTTTCAGTTCCGTCATTTTGTCTTGGAATTTTTGAATTTCACCTTGGTGTGTATCGATTTCCTTTTTTACTTCTTCAAAACGTTGCGTTTTCAGTTCTTCAAGTTTCACTTGTGCGGATGTGTCTCCGTTTCGCACGGCTTCTTTTAATAGTTGAAACTGTTCAACGCGATCTTTGATTTCTGTCGCGTGTTCTTCAATGCGTGCTTTGACGTCTTTTAAGTGAGCTCGAACATCTTCCGGAATTTTATCATTGTTGATGGCTGTATCTAGTCTTTGTGTCTGTTCTGTGATTTGTGCGCGAACATCGAGAACCTTATCGATATTCTCGGTTCCGGCTTTTGTTTCGATCTCGTCAAACATCTGCTGTTGTTTTTCAGCTTGCGCCGCGCGATTCTTCAGGAGACGTTCCGTGTCTTTGTTTGGATTTTTCAATGCTTCCTCCTGACTTGTCTGTACTTTTTTCATGAGTGTATTTGCGCGCTCCATGTTTTGTTGTGCTCGCCCTTTTGCCTTTTCATCGGTCGATTCCAAATCTTTTTGTGCGATGAGTAATCGTTCATCGGCAAACTTCATCGCGGTTTCCGCTTTTTTGTTGGGATCAAACGTAAACGCGAGTGTTACGTTCTCTTTGATTCCGCGCCAAAACGTCCCAAACGCAGATGAAGCTTTGGTCGGTTGTTCGACAGTGATCCCCTCATAGGAGGGGGCAGCTTGCTCGGCTTGTTGTACGAGTGCAACAACACCGTCGCCAGACGTATCTTCCGTCGCGGCGAAACTTGTTTGCACAACACTTGAAAGCGATAAGATCATCGCTAAAAAGAAAATGGATAAATATCGCATAGTTTGTAGGTAATGCGGGTATCCGCGTGAGTAATTAATTTTATTTTATCATAAATAAGAAATCTTTGAGCGCCTTGCCGATACGCAGGAAAACCGATATCATTTCCGCACTATGATTCTCACAATTCTCCTATTTATCGTGATTCTGTCTGTCCTCGTTTTTGTCCATGAACTCGGGCATTTTTTAATGGCACGTGCGTGTGGAATGAAGGTGGAAGAGTTTGGATTTGGATTTCCTCCGAAAGCATTTGGAATTCGACGAGGGGATACCCTTTATTCCATCAATTGGATTCCGATCGGGGGATTTGTCAAAATTAAAGGGGAGAACGGAGATGGACGTTCAGACTCAGATAGTTTTTCTTCAAAAAAAATCTGGCAACGGTTTCTGGTTTTGATTGCCGGTGTTGTCATGAACTTTGTTCTTGCAGCCGTTTTTTTATCGATTGGGTT
Organism: Candidatus Uhrbacteria bacterium RIFOXYB12_FULL_58_10; assembly: GCA_943348955.1. Lineage (GTDB taxonomy): Bacteria > Patescibacteriota > Patescibacteriia > UBA9934 > GWF2-40-263 > XYB2-FULL-45-11. The sequence continues at coordinate 1,376 of CALQZE010000078.1, forward strand.
CATGGTTGGACTCCCAAGCATTATTGATCGCGCATTGCCTACAAGCGCACATATTGAACAAAGTCATTTATCCGTCATGCAGGTTCTTGCAGATTCTCCTGCATCGAAAGCGGAGATAAAGGTAGGGGATTCTATTGAGATGATTGATGGACGTGCGATTGTGGATGCAGAGGAAGCACGAACCTATTTTGCCGATCACGGGAAAAATGGAATGGATCTCGTCCTGCAACAAGAAGATAAAACCATTCGAACCGTTCATGTCACTGCAGAAGAACTCGCCGGTCAAAAAATGACGGGGATTGGTATTGCTTTTGCACGTACAGGATTGGTCTCGTATCCATTTTATCTTGCTGTTCCTCAGGGAATCCACGCGACAGTTCAATTTACCGGTGATATTCTCTCCGCGTTCTGGGGATTGTTGAAAAGCTTGGTGAGCGGTAATGGTCCTGGCATGAATCTTTCCGGTCCTGTCGGTATTGCGGTGATGACCGGTGAGGTTGCCGCGATGGGATTTGTTCATATCTTGCAATTTGCGGCGATTCTCTCGATCAATCTCGGTGTTGTAAACGTTTTACCGTTCCCGGCACTTGACGGAGGTCGTATCTTTTTTCTGATCATTGAAAAGATTCGCGGAAAAACCATGAATGAACGACTGGAAATCATCGCACACAATCTTGGATTCATGATTTTGATGTTACTCGTTGTGTTCGTGACATTTAAGGATATTGTCCGCTTGTTTAAATAGAATTTATGAAATCCAAAATCGAACAATTAAAAAAGGATGCACTTCATCTTCTTGAGAAGGTTACGGATCGCGATAATCTTGAGGTGCTCAAAACAGAATTACTCGGCCGAAAAGGAAAGTTGAACGATCTCATGAAAGAGATGGCTGGTCTTGCAGATGATGAAAGAAAAGTGATTGGACAAGTGGTGAATGAATTGAAAGTATCTGTTGAAAATGCATTCGGAGAAAAAGAACGATCGATGTTTCATGTTGAAGAATTGAATCGTGCGGAAAAAGAATGGATTGATATCACAGCGCCGGGAAAATTCCCTGCGTCTGGTCATTTGCATCCGGTGACAGAAGCGATTGCGGAAATTCAACAAACATTTGAAAAGATCGGATTCAGTGCAAGTCGCATTCCGGAAATCGATTGGGATTACTATGTCTTTGAAGCATTGAATATGCCGGGCGATCATCCGGCACGCGATGACTGGGAGACGTTCTTTGTCGATGAAGCAGAAGGAAGCAAAGGAAAACTTGTATTGACTCCGCATACGTCAAATTCACAAGTTCGTATCATGGAATTACAAAAGCCACCGATTCGGATGGTGAATATTAATCGCACGTATCGTCGTCAATCGGATACCACACACGTTTCCATGTTCCATCAATTTGAAGGATTGGTCATTGATCGCGATATCACGATTGTTCAGTTGAAAGGGGTGATTGATTATTTTGCAAAAACGTATTTCGGACCAACACGTCAAACGCGTTTGCGTCCACATCATTTTCGATTTACCGAACCAAGTTTTGAAATCGATATCAGTTGCGGTGTTTGTAACGGTGACGCATCTGTTGCTTGTCGTCTCTGTAAAGCGGGATGGCTTGAACTTGGTGGTGCCGGCATGGTTCATCCAAATGTTTTGAAAGCAGGTGGATTGGATCCAGAAGAATTTTCCGGATTCGCCTTCGGTTGGGGAGTGGAACGTGTCCTCATGATGCGTGAAGGAATGAATATCGATGACATGCGTGTGCTTTATAAGAATGACTTGAGATTTGTAAAACAGTTCTAGTATGAACATCCTCATTTCCTACAATTGGTTAAAAGAACATCTTGAGACAAAATTGTCTGCGTCAGAATTTGCCGCGAAGACAACAAACATCGGAAACTCTGTTGAGCACATGCAGGATCTTGCGAAAGCATATGATCACATGTTTGTCGGAGTTATCCGATCCGTGAAGCCGCATCCAAACGCGGATAAACTTCGTGTTGTGGAAGTGGATCTTGGTGATTCATCTGTTGATATTGTTTGCGGCGGAAGTAATTTGATTGAGGAACACAAAGTCGCTGTTGCGTTACCGGGTGCAAAAGTAAAATGGCACGGTGAGGGAGATTTGGTTGAAATTGTGGAAACGTCTC
>CALQZE010000079.1 GCA_943348955.1 Candidatus Uhrbacteria bacterium RIFOXYB12_FULL_58_10
CGACATCATCCGTAGGAAGATCTTTTAGCAATTGATCAATGCTTTTATTTTCATGAAACGCCTCAAATTGTGGCAACTCCTCAAGATGTGTCAGACCAAGTTTACGCATGAAATCCATCGAGACCGTATACACCATTTGTAATCTCGTTTTATCCTGCTCTTCTTCAATATATCCGCGAATCAATAAGTTGCGCAAAATGATTCCGCAGTTTACTCCGCGGATTTGTTCAATCTCAGGTCGTGTCACAGGACCACGGTAAGCAATCACCGTCAGTGTCTCGAGTGATGGTTTTGTGAGAGGGCTTGTCGCGTCTTTTTTCAAAAAAGTTGCGACAGATTCTGAAGCATCTGGATTTGTTACAAATTGAATCTTTCCTTCATGTTCCAGAAGATGAATACCTGAAGTGGCATTATTATAACGATTTTGAATATCCGTAACGGATTCTTCTAAAACCTCTGCTGTGATTTCAAATTGTTTTCGCAATTGTTCTTTGGAAATCGGTTTTGCTGCAGCAAAGAGAATCGCTTCAATGTTTGTTGTGAGCATAGATTAATCGACGCGATGAATATCAATATCTGAAAATGAATCTGATTGAACAACGTTTACAACGCGCTGTTTTACGAGTTCTAGTAGTGCGAGAAAGCTGATGACCACATCCACTTTCGAGTGATTTGAACCGAGGATTTCACGAAAGCTAAAGCGCGCACGTTCAAGGATAGCTTCACGAATTTCTTGCAATCGCTCTTTGACAGACATGACGCGCTCCATCGCAACATGTTGAAGCTTAAAAAACGGTTCAAGATGTTTCAATAATTTTGAAAATGCATCTTCAAGAGTTGTGATCGAAAGTCCGTCAGGAATCACCAACTCTGTTTGTACAATCACATCTGCTTTCTCACGTGGAAACAATTCTACATTTGCATTGAATTGTGCCTCAATGTGTTTTGAAAGTTCTGCGAACTCCTTATACATTTTAAGTTGAAGAGCAAGATTGGAAGTATCTTCTTCCTCTATTTCTTTTATCGGCAACAGGATACGCGACTTAATAAGCAACAACTTTGTTGCAACAAGTAAAAAGTCTGCAAGCTCATCCCCCGTTGCTTCCGTCTTGTCGATATGTTGAAGAAAAGATTCTGTCACGCGAGACAAGGAAACATCTGTAATCGAAAGTTCCTCTTGTTCAATCAATTGAAGCAAAAGCTCAAACGGTCCGCTGAATTGTTCAATAGCAACTTCAAACGACATAGGATGCTTTCATTCTATCAAAAAATCAACATTCAGCAAAGAAAAAAATAAGAATCATTATATGAGAAGTGGCCTGAAAAACCGACATATACACTTATAATTTGACAAATACACCGATCCACAGGAAAATTGATTTGCGTCTGACCACCCACACCGAGGAACACCACCATGCCACAGAAGACCTTTCAATTGCGTGGCCTTGCAGAAGGCCTTACCGGTCATACCAACGTCGTTGCGACCTCGATCGAAGAGGTCTACCAACGCTTTCCGGCTCTTGCAACGCACCGCGACAAGCTGACGGTCAACGGCGACACGATCAAGGGCTTCGCCCCTTGTGACGGCTAAGACTGGACCAACACACTCTCTTCATTTTGACTGAGCCCAAAAGCTCTCAAGCGTCACAGTGACCTCGACTGAAGAAGTTTCCAACGACTCTGGTCTCACACAGGACCACTGCAACAGAATGATCTTCAAGGAACATCAATACAGGTCTCATACCTTCGACAATCAGGCCCACAAGCACTCTTCTCCCTGAGCCCAACGGCTCTTTTTTATTTTATAAAAAAACAGACTACATTCTGTAATCTGTCAGCGATAAAACTTCGAGCAAACGGGACAATCCAATCGACGGGGTTGGAATTCCGTTGTGAATTCGGAACTCAACAGCAATGAACTGAAACAAACACGTCGATTTGTCGTCATGCGGTCACGATAACCAAGACACCATCTGAGTACTTCCGCAGCACCCAAAGTTCCTGCGACGAGAGTTGAAAGAACATTTACAGGAACAGGTCCGGTGTGCTCTTCCCTTGTGTAATCACGAGGGAAGAAGCAAGCGAAGCAGGCCGTTTGTTCCTCCGGAACGACGGAGAAAACGTAACCGTAGCTGAATTGTGCAGACGCATGGACAAATGGAATTTGAGCACCTAGAGAAAACGTATTCACCAAATTCCGTCCTGCGGGAGAATCACCACCTTCGACGATAAATTGGTAACCACCAAGCAGTGCTTCAATATTTGAGGAGGTGAGTTTTTCATTCACCAACTCAATATCAACTTCCGGATTGAGATCTTGAAGTGTCGCTTGTGCGCGAATCCCCTTTTGCTGTCCAATGTCGCTTGTACGATACAGGACCTGACGATTGAGATTCGACAAATCGACATGATCGAATTCAACCAATCGAATATGTCCGATCCCAGCAGCTACCAAAGCCATAAGCAGAGATGACTTCACACCCCCTGCACCAATGACAGCAACACGCGCCGAGGCAAGTCGAGCCTGACGATCAGGTCCCCACTCGGGCATAGCGATCTGACGGTTATAGCGTTCGTCCTTGAAATCAAACATGTCGTCCTCCCTGTAAGGCAAGAACACCTTACGCCAGCGTATTGCGCGTGTCAAAACAAAAAACCTGGGAAAAACCCAGGTTTTTTGCATATTTATGGTCGCAGACGTTGAACGTCTCGTGGAAAAATAGTTGCTTCCTTAATATTTGATAGTCCCAAAATATTTTGTGTCAATCGTTGAAGCCCCATTCCAAATCCACCTTCAGGTGGAATACCGTATTTATGCATCATGAGGTAATCCTCAAAATCATCAACGTTAAGTCCTTTGGATTGAAGTCGAGCGACTTGCTCGTCATACCGATTGACGCGCATCCCACCGGAAACAATTTCACTTCCAAAACCAATCAAATCAAAACTAAGTGTTGAATTCGAATCTTCCGGATCAAGTTTTGTGTAAAATGGACGTTTCGATTCTGGGTAATGTGTAACGAACACAAAACCTGATCCGTGCACCTTTGGTGCCCATTCCGTTGAAAGCCATCGTTCGGCGGCAGGCGACAAATCCGGTTCTTGTGTTTCATCGATCCCCGTTTCTTCTTTATAAAGATGCAATGCATCAATCAATTTAATACGAGGAAATTTTTCTCCGAGCGGCGGAAGGACAACATTAAGCAATTCCAATTCCGTTTTGCATTCACGTTCGATTGTCGCAAACATTTCACGAGTAGATCCTTCGGTGTATTCCATAATCTCTTCCATATTTTCCACAAAACCAACTTCAAATTCTAATTGATTGAATTCGGTCAAATGTCGTGATGTTGAAAATTTTTCTGCTCGAAATGAATAGGAAACACCATAGACTCCTTCATAAACTCCCATGGTGATTTGTTTGTACAACTGTGCAGATTGCGTAAGAGCCGCTTCACGACCATAATAATCTACACGGAAAAATTCTGAACCGCCTTCTGAC
>CALQZE010000080.1 GCA_943348955.1 Candidatus Uhrbacteria bacterium RIFOXYB12_FULL_58_10
AGGCGACGAAAACAAAATTAGATTTGAACCCGGAATTTTTACGCGCCGTCGAAATGATGGAAAGCGATATTCCGTTTTTGTTTATCACGGGTCGTGCAGGAACAGGGAAGTCGACACTTCTTTCACATTTTCGATTGTACACAAAAAAACGTTGCGCGTATTTGGCGCCGACCGGAGTCGCTGCGTTGAACGTAAACGGAGAAACAATCCATTCCTTCTTTCGATTCACACCAGGTATTTCGCTCACGGACGCAAGACGTATGGCAGCGAAAGCGGACAAAGATCTTTTCAAAAAAATCGATTCACTCGTGATCGATGAAATCTCCATGGTGCGCGCAGACTTGCTTGATTGCGTAGATGTTTTCTTGCGCCGAATCATGAACTCAAGCGAACCGTTCGGTGGAAAACAAGTGATTGCGATCGGAGATTTGTATCAACTTCCACCAGTCGTTTCCTCGTGGGAAGTGTCTGCATTTGCAGAGCGATATGAAACGCCGTACTTTTTCTCATCCGACGCGGTGCGAGAATTAGCAGACGCACATCAGATTCAATTTATCGAATTGGAAAAAGTGTATCGCCAATCAGACACATCTTTTGTCGAACTGTTGAATGGTGTTCGCAATCGATCCATCACAGATGAACAACTCACGGCATTGAACAAGCGCGTTGTTTCAAAAGTTTCTTCGACAGCAAAACGTCCGGAAGGATTCATTTATCTCACGCCGACAAACGCGGCCGCTGATGAAATCAATCAGATTAATCTCGCAACGCTTTCGACAAAGTTCATGACGTATACCGGAATCGTGAATGACAATTTTCCGGATAAAGATTTGCCAACAGATAAAGAATTTACGGTCGCCGTGAACGCGCGCGTCATGTTCGTGAAGAACGATCAGGACGGACGATGGGTGAATGGAACACTCGGAAAAGTCATTCGCGTTCGCAACCTCGATCTCGATGTGTTGATCGACGGAGAAGATGATCCGATCACGGTTGAAGCATCAACCTGGACGTTGTATCGCAGCGTTTACGATTCTGAAACGCACGGACTCTCGCAAGAACGTCTCGGAAGTTTCGTCCAGATTCCACTTCGCCTCGCATGGGCAACAACGATTCACAAAAGTCAGGGAAAATCTTTCGATCGCGTCGTCGTTGATCTCGGTCGCGGAGCATTTGCTGCCGGACAAGTGTACGTCGCGCTCAGTCGATGTCGCACATTCGAAGGACTTGTGTTGACGAAGCCTGTGACGAAGCCGCAACTACGACTCGATTATCGTGTCATCAAATTCATCACCCAAATTCAATACACCATCTCCCAAGAACTTTTTTCGACAAACGACAAAATCGCCCAGCTGAATGACGCGATCAAAAACAAGACATCACTCAAGATTATTTACCTGAAAGCACAAGACGAGAAGACGCGCCGCACAATTACACCCGTCCGCGTCTACGATTCCGAGACTCAAGGAATCCCGTTCATCGCCCTCGACGCTTACTGCCATCTTCGAGGCGCCGACCGCATCTTTAACGTGGAAAGAATCCTAAGTTTGGAGGAAACCGAGGAATAATATAACCATTATTGCCTGAGCCTGCCCGCCTTGCTGTCGAGGCAGGTCGAAGGCCGAGCAGTGAATTTACCGCTTCGACAAGCTCAGCGAGTACGATTTGACGCCTTATCCCTGCATCCCTTGATTTTTCACGAGGATTGGAGCAGAATGCAGGAAATTCATTAATGATTCACATATGTCATTACGTTTAGACGAAATCCGCGCGCTTTCAGAAGATGCTTCAAAAGAGTCCATTGCGACACTTATCGACCTCATGAATGATGAAACCCTCTCTCCAGAGGAGTTCGATGCAGCCGAAGAAGCGTTTGAAGAAGTTTCTTTCCTTTACGCCTTCCCACAAACAGAGGAAGAAGAACGTGATTTGAAGATTTGCGAGCTCATTGCGCAACGTTTGCATCAACTTCAAGACCTTGCGTATGATTTTCATGAGGAAGAGGAACACTTGATCGAAGCAAAATTGGAAGCAGAAGTCGCCGCTCGTTTGCTTGAACGTGCAGAAGATGCACACAAAGCAGATCGCAAGACAGAATTGGAAATGACCGAGGTCATGACAAACCAAGCGTTGCAAGAATGTGCGTTGATCGAAGAAGAAATCGACCAAATCAACGAATGGATGAACTGCGCGCATGAAATGTTAACAACAGAAAAATATCAAGAATTACCAGAAGAATGTTTGGAAGTCCTGTTTCCAGAAGAGGAAGACATGGAAATGGATGAAGATTGCGATGACGAGTTTGAAGATGAGGATGAAGAATGTGAAGCAGAAGAAGGCGGATGCTGCGGTGGTGGAGGATGTAAGTAGAATTTATGAGCCGAGCATGTTGTATGCTCGGCTTTTTTGTTTAAAATCTTTTAAAACATAGGGCTTGTGCAACACACTGAACGTGATATAATGATTACAGTTAACCATCTGTATGTATAAAAAAATAAACGAGTTTGCACAAGTTATTTCTGGTTATTCCTTTAGAAAAGCTTTGGAATCCACTAAAGACGGGTCTTTTTATGTTTTGCAAGCTTCTAATGTAAAAGCTGGTGAAGAAATTGAAACTTTAATTGGTTTGGCAAAGATATCTTCCAAACCTTCAAGAAGTACTGTTTGTCTGGAAAGTGGTGATTTAGTGATTGTAGCACGTGGAACTGGAGGTGGAGCATTTCGTTCTTGTGTCTTCATAAACGATGAAAAAGACGTGATCCCGTCTGCGTCCGTTCTAATCATTCGATGCTTATCTAAAATCATTTTACCAGAATATCTCAGCTTATATTTAAACTCCTCGGAGGGGCAGAAACAACTTGCAGGAAATGTGATGGGTTCACACATTCAATCTCTTTCCACACGTTTATTGGGAACATTGATTGAAGTTCCAATTCTTCCCATTAAGGATCAAGAAATTATGATTGCGCTAAATAAAACTGTTCGCAAGCTTGAATCAATTGATTCAAGAAAAAATCAAATTCGTAAACAAATTTTTGATTCAACACTTAAAATAAAAATTGATTATGAAAAAACCTTTTAAGACAATTAAAGAAACGTCTACAGGTCGTAATACCAAAAGTATTAATGTTCAGAATTTAACAAAGTTAGAAAATAAAGTTTTAATTAAAAAAGTAGAAGCTGGAAAGCTTGTTGGTTACCATACAGTCAAGCGCAAAGGTCAGGAAAAGTTTTTACGATCAAATTCAGATCCAAAGAAAAAGAATAATCTTGATCCAAAAATCAACAAATAATTGTATGAATAAAGAATACACACAGGAAGACCTGAACAAAATTCTCTGGGATGCCGCGGATTCTTCTCGTACGCAAGTTGATGCTGGAATTTACAAGGATTATGTTCTTTCGATGCTTTTCTTTAAATACTTGAGTGACCTTTCAAAAAAAC
>CALQZE010000081.1 GCA_943348955.1 Candidatus Uhrbacteria bacterium RIFOXYB12_FULL_58_10
AGTCTTAACTGCGAGAACAGCGATTCTTCTTCCCGCTGTCGCAACACGTACGATTACGACTACGAAGCCACAAACAGTTCGTAAAGGCGACACAGAGGCGCTTTCGTACGAACCAGAGCTCTTTGAGCAACTGCGCGCATTACGTCGCTCGATTGCTGAGGAACAAAACGTTCCGCCGTTCGTTATTTTTGGAGACAAGACGCTTCAAGAACTTTCTTACTACCTTCCGCAGTCACTCGAAAGTCTTGGTGGTATGTTTGGTGTCGGAGAAAAGAAGTTAAAACAATTCGGTTCACAATTTCTGATTCTGATTCAAGTTTACACAAAGACACACAAACTTACCGAGAAGCCGCATGCGGCAGCGTCACCTGTCGAAGCGTTGCGCAAAGAGATAAAAAAACGTCGCACGATACTCAGTTCAACGTTTAGTAAAACAAAAGAACTGATCGAGAAAAAATATTCTATTGCCGAAATTGCAAAGGAACGTGATCTGACAGAAGGAACCGTGATTCAACATATTCTGAAACTGATTGAAGAAGATTCTCATCTCGATATCAAACATTTGAAACCAAAAGGTGAACGATTCGAAAAAATCGCAAATGCATTTAAGACATCAAAGACTCAAATGCTAACGCCGATCAAAACATTGCTCGGTGATGAATATTCGTATGACGAGCTTCGACTCGCACGATTATTTCTTTAACATTCCGGTTCACGATAATTTACAACTTCCCCAAACGGACTCTCGATTTCCCAATCAGAGTCCGTTTGTTTTTGTGTGTACGAATGTATGAGCGGCACTTTCCCTTTTCCTTCCGGTAAATCAAGAACAAATCTCGGCAAGGCAATTCCTGTAACGCGACCTTGCAGTTCACGCATGATTTCTATTCCGCGATTGATCGGCACACGAAAATGATTCGTTCCTTTTGCAAGATCGAGTTGATGCAGGTAATACGGGACGACGCGAATGTCCGCGAGACGTTTGAATAATTGTTCGAGAATAATCGGATCATCGTTGATTCCGCGAAGGAGTGGACCTTGATTTCGGACGACGACTCCTGCGTCGACTAGCTTCGCAATCGCTATAATATTCTCGGGTGCAATTTCGTTTGGATGATTAAAATGTGTGACGATATAAATCGGATGCGTCGCATCACTGTACTTCTGTACTAGTACAATGAACGCGTCCGTGATTCGTGATGGCAGGTTCACTGGAACACGCGTATGAATACGAATACGATGAATCGATTCAACCGATCGAATACGTGTGAACCAATCTTCGAGCTGTGAATCAAGCAACGTCAACGGATCTCCCCCTGTAAGAATAACTTCATCCACTTCCGGATGCGATCGCAAATATTCCACAATGCGATCACGATCTTCAATCGATGGTCCCGGATTCGCTTCACCTGTCTTAGAACGCCGAAAACAAAATCGACAAAACAGCGAACAAAAGAACGTCGCGTAAATCAACACGCGATCCGGATAACGATGCGTCAAAAATGGAATCGGCGATTTCGTTTCATCTCCGATCGGATCAACAAGTTCTTCCGGTGAAAACCGTAATTCTTTTTCTTGAGGTACACACATCAGAAGAATCGGATCGTTTGGATTAGTGAAATCGATCAATTTCAATGTGTGTGGTGTGATGGACAATCGCATATTTACGAGCACCTCGCGCATGCGATCCTTATTTTCGATCGGAAGATATTTCTCCAATTCGTCGACCGTACGTACACAATTTTGCAATTCGATTTGCCAGGATTCAAGATTGGACATAAAAAATACTATTCGCTGAGCTTGTCGAAGCGGTGAATCGAACTTGCCAGCCTTCGACAAGCTCAGGCGATAAAGGAATAAAAAAATCGTTTGCTATATGCGAACGATTTCATAAACACGTTGAATAAAAAACAATCAACCTGTTTTAAGGGCCTGCCCCGTCATTTAATAACGAAAGGCCTGCCGCGTCGTTCGCGAACGACGCGGCTTGTTTTGGTGGTTGATAAATCGAAAGTGTTATCACAAAATTTATTTAAGACGCATATCTGTCGTAAGTGTTTCAAATTTCACTTCTCCATTTTCTTTTCTTAATCTCACAAGTTTTGTCGCCTGCTTCGCAACGGCATCGTATTGATCAAAAATAAAGTTTCCGATTCCGCGAAAGATCGGCTTGTTTTTATAGAGGACAACATCACCGGGAACATGTGCATGTAAAACGACAACAGCATCTGCTCCGGCATCGATAAATTGTTCCCATTGTTTCGTCCATACGTCTGATGTGAGTGCGGCATATTCATCACCACCATGAACATATACAACTGTGAGTTTTGGTGATGGATGATCTTTTAAATTTTGTAAAACGTTTTTTTCTGTTTGAGAGATTTGTGCAGCCGCAGCATCATCGATAGGATTCATAATTTCTGTCAGCGCGACAATTCGCACAGAATCCGTTTCTGTTATATTTGAATCAACAGGAATTTTTCCTGCTTGCTCCAGCCATTGTTTTGTGACAACCAAACCATTTACTCCCTGATCCAACATGTGATTATTCATCACACCAAAATGCGTGGCAAGATTTTTCACTTGAGAAAATCGATCTAGCGGATTGCAAAAAACATACCACTTGTCTGAAGGTGTGCAGGTATTCGATAACGGACCTTCCAAATTAACGACACGCATTCCATCGCCCGACCACCACTGTTTCATCACATCCGGAATACGTCGTGCATTCCCTCGCGTCACTGTCACGTCACCGCCAAATGCCACATCATTTCCATTCAACAAATCGTTCGCATACCAAACCATCGCGAAATGACTCGTCGTCGCAGGAATCTTTTCCTCATGCAGAATCGTTGCAGAATTTGTATGCATGATTACGGAGGGATTATAAAATCCCAAATCTGCGGCGATGGAAGCGAGCGTCCACAGACATCCCGGACAATCACTTTGATCTGAATTATTCAATTTGGAAATTCCATCCAAATCTTTTGCAAAAATCGTTTCCATGGTTTGTTCGTCCATTTCATTCGACGCCGCAAGCGGAAGATAGTGAGAAAAATCGGAACTAACAACAAGAATCGTTTCATCATCAAGAACAGACTCGATCAATTGTTTTATTTCTTCTTGGTGCAATTTCCAACTCTTCACATTCAGAGCAACTGGAGTCACAGAAACACCAGGAAAAGCTTTTGCAATAAAAGGAACGTCTGCAAAGATGCCATGTTCCTCTTTAAACAAATTTGCATTGTCTGAAACGATCGGTGATGCGATTAATTTTTCGACCGTATCCACGTCTGCAGACACATCTCCATAAAACGTTTGATATGTTGCGTTTGTTGTACACAAACTTTTTTCGCACGCATAAAAATGATCCGGGGAAAGCATGACAATTTTTTTGAAGGACTGACCTTTCAACATTTCGATTCCGGAAGCAATCGACGTGGA
>CALQZE010000082.1 GCA_943348955.1 Candidatus Uhrbacteria bacterium RIFOXYB12_FULL_58_10
ATCGACCCTGCATGCAAAAAAGACCCGCATCTTTCCTTTCAAAAGCCTCTCTTCCCAGATTTGATTCATTGGCAAATGAGACCACACATCCTCGAGATGTTCGACGATACGAATATCGTCAAATTCACCAATATTACTAGCTACGCATGAATTCACTTTAATCCTCCCTGCATGTAGTTCACTCATAATTCATGAACAGTGCATTCTATACATTTATTAATAAAAGTCAATATAAGCTATCTCACCTGAAACAAAAAACTCAATCCAATGATTGAGTTTTTTGTGGTGCGCCCAGCAGGATTTGAACCTACGACCCTCAGCTCCGCAAGCTGATGCTCTATCCAGCTGAGCTATGAGCGCATGTGATGTTGTCGAAACGTTCAAAATTGGTGAGATGCGAAGTGCTGGAGGAGAAAAAATGTTGAAACGTATTCACATACGTTGAAACAGTTTTTTGCCGAAGCACGAGTAGATCATCAATTTGGGACGTTTCGCTATAGTTTATACAGCCTTCGGACTACATCCGTCAAGTGTTCATCGGTGCGGTTAAGGTCCTCCATACAGAAGGAAAGCAAGCTGTTTCGGACGGTATTTGGATCTACATCTTCAAGAGGAATAGAGAGAAGCGGATGTGTGACAGCGTAAAAATCCAAGTAAAGTAACTTTACATTTGGTGGATCATACACAATAGAAAAATCTCGGATGGATTGATAATCATAATAGATATCTCCGAGAATAATACCCGTTGTCGTAACCATCATGGGAATCCGTTCCGGCTTTGTGAACGACGAAATCATCAAAATGACACAACACATCAAAATAATAACTGCGAACATAAAGTTCGCTGATGCGATCGCGTAGATAATGAGAGAGACACTGATAATACCCGCAAGAATGTACCACAAACGAGATCGTTGATGTTGCGGATATTCATCCACTTCCCAACCAACCAGAAGTTCACCAAATTCATCGGGATGATATTCAAAAATAGCTTGTGACTCTTGTTCTTGCATATAAGAATAGTATAGCAAACAAGCGGTATAACTTGTAGAGCAAATGGAGCTTGAATATCTTGACAAACTCATAAATTCACGTACGATCCTCTCACACATTCAAGACATCTCCACAAGTAAGGATTCACATGAGTACAAGTATTCTTTCCGCGGAAGATGCTGCAGACATCGCAGAATTGCTTCGAGAAGCCGTCTTGCTGCCACACGATGGAAGCAAACTCCAAACCAAGAACGGAATCATCTGGGTCACCTGTTCAGACGGGGATAAGATTCTCGACTTTCTCGAACACGTTCTCAACATTATTCGCGAAGGCAACGGCAGGCTTCGTCCGCACATCTTCACCGAACACGGTGGAGCGATGGTCATTGCGGAAGACTTTCCCCTCTATCCTCTCTTTCGTGTCGCTGAGCTCATGCTCGCGAAGATTGAAGACGGACACATCATGAAAAACATGGATACGGTCATCCTGATGATCCATGCTCCATGCAGTGCCGCAGAAAAAGCACATCTGAACGTCATTCAAGAACTCGCTTACCTCATTCGGGGAAAAAGGCGTATACAAGAAGGCATGCCAAACCTGGATGTTGCATGCTTCATCCACGTTCAAGACGCAGAAGGCAACAAAGTGGTCCACTACGTGAGCTCATTCGCGTTTGAAGCATGGTACAAGAAACGCCTCGAACGAACACCCGCCTTGAAACCGACCCACGCAGAAACCCACGAGCACAGCTGATCGATCAATCTCCTCTTCCACACACATGTGTGGTTTTTTATTTGTCTGTCTTATTTCAAAAAGAAAAGAATCAACGTACCCAAAATAATTCGATAATATCCAAATGATGATAAACGATTTTTACGAATCCATTTCATAAAAACAGAAACAACAAGCAAAGAAACAATAAACGTTGTGATGAATCCGACAACGAGAACAGCGAAATCTGAAGAACTTATTGTATTGCCGTGCTTCAGCAAATCATATCCGGAAGCCGCCACCATTGTAGGAATCGCGAGAAAGAATGAAAACTCGACAGCAACGGCACGCGAAGCACCGAGAAGTAATGCGCCGATAATCGTTGCGGCGGAACGTGATGTTCCGGGAATCATGGCGAGACACTGAAACAACCCGATCCATAAAACCGTCTTGATGCTGAGTTGTTGAATCGACGCGATTGTTTCTTTATGTTTTCGTTTCTCAATAACGATTAACGCAACTCCACCGAGAATCAACATGACTGCAACTGTGATCGGATTAAACAATTTCGTTTCGATTGTTTTTGCAAACAATAATCCGAGAACAATCGCAGGAATAACGCCAATGATCGCTTTCTTCCACAAGTCGAAGATCTGCGGACGTTTTTCTTTTGTAACCATCCATGGAAATATTTCTTTTCGAAAAAAATACACAACCGCAAGAATTGCTCCGAGCTGAATCACCACATCAAACATTTTTGTAAATGTAGGATCGAATGAAATCCACTTATTTACAATGATTAAATGTCCCGTTGAGGAGATGGGAAGAAATTCTGTCACTCCCTCAACAATACCGAGAATAACAGCTTTCAAAAAAAGGATCATACAAACATCAGTTTAACAGATTACGAACGGAATCAAAAACCTTTTCTGAAACAAAAAACCTCAGCATTGCTGAGGTTTTTTGTCTGGCGGAGAGAGAGGGATTTGAACCCTCGCGCCGGGTTTAACGCCGACCTAGGAGATTAGCAATCTCCCCCCTTCAGCCTCTTGGGTATCTCTCCATTTGTTTATGGTGCATTTTCGAACGCCACCCTATATGCTGGATGTTTTTACACAGCCAGAGCATAGGGTGGCGGAGAGGGCGAGATTCGAACTCGCGGAAGCTATTAACTTCGACAGTTTTCAAGACTGTTGCCATCAACCACTCGGCCACCTCTCCAGTAGCGGTAGCGTACGCGATCCCCGAAAATAAATCAACCCTTCTTGTGCATGATTAGTAACAGATAAAACATCGATATTGCAAGGAAAACTACGAGTTCCCTTTCGCAATGACGAATCCCCACACCTGTTTTACCCCTGCTTCCTTTAAGCATTTGGCTGCAGCATCCATCGTAGCACCACTCGTAAACACATCATCGCAGAGCAGTATGCAATCTGGAATTTCTTGCAAAGAAGAATCTAAAGAATAAATTCCATCGAGTTCCCCAACATGTCGGTCTGTATGAGATGTCTTTGCTTGTGAATCTGTCTTACGTTTACGTACGAGTACACGAGCACACGGCATTTGATGCATTTCCGCAACCCATGTTGCAAGCTGATCTGCTTGATCGAAACCGCGTGATCGTTTTCGCGATTCGTGAATCGGAATATACGTGACAACAAATGATTCAAACGGCGGATTCATACGATCTTTTGCTTGAGCTAACCATCGTTTTAACACAGGCTCAATA
>CALQZE010000083.1 GCA_943348955.1 Candidatus Uhrbacteria bacterium RIFOXYB12_FULL_58_10
AAATTTATTTTTCTATGCAGCAACAATTTTAGAGAGACGATTGATCGCAAGGGAAATAAATGCGGCGACAAAAAATGAGATGGTAATAGAGAAACGATAACTCAAAATCAACAAGAAAATAATGACAAGAATGCGTCCGATGTTTAATGACATTTCGCGCAGAACGGTATACTCATCGATGTAATGTCCCGCATCTGCCGCTTGCTCATACGTCATCGCATCCATAGGTGTTTGTAAAAAGACAGAACCAAATGAATGAAATGTGGAAGCTGCAAAAACACCCGCAACTGTTTGCACGAGTCCTTTCCAAATCCATCCGATCGCATAAATTCCTGTTCCAATACGTAACATGCGTTTCGCAGAAATTTTATCAATCTCTTTTCCAACAAACAGCTGAAGAACAAGTGTGATCACAACAATGATTGAAGCAAAAAAACCAATATCTAAATAGTTCCCTTTAAACACCGTGTAAAGAAAAATGGGCCACACGATTACACCGACCATATTTTCTGCACCAAATGCCATCATAGAGATAGACATGGAACGAAACTTTTTTGAAAATAATTCTCGAAAACTTTCCCAATAACCAAATTCATATTGAACTTCCGTCTTTGGTAAATAGATGAGCGGAACAAGCGAGCTCAAAACTAAAATGAGACCAACAAAAAATGTCATGGTATACCCATATTTGATAATCAAAAACCCAGAAACGATTGGACCAATCACTCCGATCAATTCTTGAATCATAAAAAGAGCACTGACTTGTCGGCCGCGTTTTTCTTTTGTGGAAAATTCTGCGAAATCAATATGAAACGGTGACCAATAAAGTGTGCTTGAAAGCATGAGTCCAACAAGACCAAAAGCAATCAGTGCGAATGGAGGGAGTGTGCTGGCTTGTCCGAGTAAGAAAAAAGTGAAATAAAATACGGACAGACCGAGCACACCAATCGCCATACTTTTCGTCAATCCTATTTTTGAAAATATTTTTGCAGCAGGAACAAAAAATGGTAATTTCAAAACTTGATCTGCTAAGTAAAATAACAAGACCGCTTGAATCGACTGATGGAAAAACTCAAATATAAAAATCGGCATGAAAATACCAATAACGCTTGATGCCGCATACGCAAGCAAACGATTGAGCGCCAATGTTGGAAGAGCCTTCATGTGACCGAAAGAAAAACGATGTGTACGAAAAAATAAGGAACGAGATCGTGTGAGAGGAGAAATCATAGATTTGTAGTATAGCAAATTCCAAGAAGAAAGATTTCGCGCTATACTGAATGTATTCATAACATCATTCTATGGTTCCCGGACTCCATCATCTGCTAAAACGTAAACGTCTATCAAAACATCTCGAACCTGTTCCAAATCAAAAAGCACTTATCCGCATCGTTGATCGTTTTGCCTATCTTTCCGTAATTGTTCCAATCTTAACCATTCCACAGTTCATAACAATCTTCGTTCATCACAACGCAACAAACCTTTCGCTTGTCACTTGGGCAACATACCTCGTCAGCGCAACTTATTGGACCTATTATGGCTGGTTGCACAAAGAAGCGCCGATTTGGTTCCCAAACACATTGATGGTTTTAGTCGATCTGGGGGTCGTTGTGGGTATCATCATCTATAGATAGTCCTTTATTTGACAAAATCATCTTTCAAACGTATATTTAGGCCATAATTCATTGGCCTTCGACTCGGTTCAAGGATTGAGCCCCTTTTACTCAGTTGAACGGCACGAAATCAAAAAATCGTTGAAATTCCTCGCTTGACTGCGTTACAGACTTCAGCAACTCCATCGACGTATGTGAATACGTCTCCGTCGTCGCTTCGTCAGTGCCTTGTCAATCAAGTTTTTCAACAATTTTTCACAAATCTATGCTCGACGTTAAAAAGAAACTCAAAATCATTGAGAAATTTCGTACACACGCTTCAGACACAGGTTCTCCACAAGTTCAGATCGCGATTCTCACCGCTGAGATCGAGGATTTGTCTAAACACTTGAAAGATCACAAGAAAGACTTTTCTTCACGCCGTGGACTCATCAAAAAAGTAAACGAGCGCCGACGTCTCCTTAAGTACTTGGAGCGCGAAGATCAGAAAGCATTTTTGAAACTCAAAAAAGAATTGGAATTAAAGTAATTTTGAAGCCCCGTCCGTCAAAACGGCGGGGTTTTGAGTAAAGGAGAGTCGCACACAAGAAAAGTTGTAAAGTTAGTTTACATTTTATACTTTCATTTTCTTTGTTCAACTGCGATTCTCCTCCGTTCACCTTTTCATTTACTCCTCAGCGCACTTTTTATGAAACACCCAGACCAACGTGTCGGCGTTTTTATCGACACACAAAACATGTATTATTCGGCACGATACCTTTTTAAACGCAAAGTGGATTTTAAAAACATTGTCGAAGACGGAGTTGCAGGAAGAAAATTAATTCGTGCAGTAGCATACGTCATCAAAACAAAAGATGCATCAGAACAACCATTCTTTGATGCGCTAGAAAAATCTGGAATAGAACTTCGATCAAAAGATTTGATCGAATATGCATCTGGTCACAAGAAAGGAGACTGGGATGTCGGACTGACAATCGACGTTGTGCGCATGCTTGATATGCTCGATGTCGTGGTTCTTGTTTCCGGCGATGGAGATTACGGAGCTCTCGTACAGTATGCTCAAGCACATGGACGCATTGTTGAGCTCATCAGTTTCGGAGAAACAACTTCATCCACACTTGCAGAACTTGTAGATGATCGCATCGACATGTCAAAATTGAAAAGTCGTTATCTAATTGGTCCTGGTGTTCGTCTCCCAAAATTCATCAAACCGGCATACAACGATCAACCAGAAACAGACGAACCTCAATCTTCGTTTGAAAAAACAAATGAAGATTCTGTCGATGAAGAAGAAACAACGGAGGAATCATCACAACCAGGATTTTTCATGGAATCAAAAGCGAATGAAGATCAACAGGACATGCGAGATCGACGACTTGAATTTTAAATGGTTACGCGGTGAGAGATCTGCGGCGCGCAGATCTTACACGGATTAATCATAAACTTGATTCTGCAGAGACAACGAGATCTCGAGATTATTGCTCGACATCTTACGCTTCTGCAGAATCACAAACGTATGAATAAGATTCAGAAATTTGAAACGCAATGGGGAGGCAAAACGCTTTCCATTGAAATCGGGAAATACGCGAACCAAACAAACGGTTCTTGTATGGTGCAGTATGGCGACACCGTCATTCTCGCAACCGCAACAATGAGTGCAGAAAAACGTGATGCAATGCCTTACTTCCCACTCATGGTGGATTACGAAGAAAAGCTATACGCCGCAGGCCGCATCAAAGGAAGCCGTTTCATGAAAATGGAAGGACGTCCAACAGACGAAGCAATTTTAACAGCACGTTTTATCGACCGTGCTCTT
>CALQZE010000084.1 GCA_943348955.1 Candidatus Uhrbacteria bacterium RIFOXYB12_FULL_58_10
AACCGATTGATGCAGAGTTCACAGAAAAAGAATAATTGAAGATAAGGGCGGGCCCGCCTAGCCTCGACGATCATCTAGTCGAGACTGGTCTTGTGCCCGCCCTTTCGGCGTAAAATTATTTATATGACAGAGATTTATCAAAAAATTATTTCACGATTAGACGCAGCGGGAGTTATCTATCACACGGAACATCACGAACCAACTCTCACAAGTGCAGATGCATCTCGTGTGCGCGGTGTCGAAATGCATGCGGGGGCGAAGGCAATTGTGACGAAGGGGCACAAAACGGGAACTCACTATTTGTTCGTCATGCCGGCGGATTTAAAACTCGACAATGCAAAAGCAAAAGCTGCAACGGGTGAGGGAGTCGGGTTCGCATCGGATCCGTTCGCTGTTACGGGATGTGTTCCAGGATCTGTTCCACCATTCGGTTCTCTTTTCAATATCAAAACATTTTGCGATCCACGATTGTCAGAAAACGAACGGATCCATTTCAATGCGGGATCACTCACCGATTCGGTCGACATGAAATTTGAAGATTACATTGCGATTGAAAAACCAACACTTATCGAAATTGGAAAACTTCCGGTTTCGATTGCATAAAGAAAAACTCCATCGATCAATGAAGACGCGATGGAGTAGGGCTGAATGCAGATGCAATTCTTGATTCAGAGAAAAAGATGTGTGCGCAGGAAGAATTCCGGTTTGGTCTCGCTGTTGTAGGAGCGGATGTGAACGGTCGTGTCTACGCCGAGCATTCCGAAACGGAAGAGTAGATTTGGACCTCCTCCATGGTTCCAAGATGCACTCCTTTCGTAGTTTCCCCAACCTTCACCTTCGACTCCAACGTGGAACCAATCGAGAATCTTGTACTCCGCTTGAGTAAACCAGTAGCCGGTTTTGCTTGGTACACGCAGATCGATTTGCGTCCATCCATACACGTTGTCGAAGTGCGGATTCAGGGAGAGTGACATGATCGGCTCGTTCGGTTTGAAGGCGACGCCGAGGTAGGTCTCGATGCCGAGCCATTCGGTCGCCTTGAACTTGGCACCGAAGAAGGCTGCTGGCGCGAGTTCTCCGAGGAGATTTCCTGACGGAGCAAATCGATACTCGAGACGGGTCTTCTCGCCGAGATCGTGTCCGCCGTGTGCGATCAATCGAGCGCGTGACGGATGAAAGAGATCGTCGGCGTGGGCCGGTGAAGTAAGAAGAAGCATCATCGCCGCCAGAATCATCAAAGAGCGTATCATGTCCGTGTCCTCCGCAAAGGGTTGAGTGACGCAAGAAATTTCCTTGAATCAGACAATTTTTAATCGAAATAACGTTTCTTGTCAATTGAAACGTGAGATCCCTCCGCTTCGGTCGGGATGACACATGCTATAATTCCTTCATTCTCGACTTCTCACTTCTTACTTCTCGACTTCTATTTTCCTTATGGCGAAAGATTACTACAAACTTCTCGGTGTCGAGAAAAATGCTTCACAAGACGAAATCAAAAAAGCATTTCGGACGTTGGCGCACAAACATCACCCAGACAAACAAGGGGGAGATGAAGAAAAATTTAAAGAGATCAATGCGGCGTATCAAGTCATCGGGGATGAAAAGAAACGCGCGCAGTATGATCAGTACGGTTCCGGTGCGTTCGACGGTTCTGCCGGCGGAGGTGGCGGAGGCGGACAAGGATTCGGCGGATTCGATTTTTCCGGTGGTGGATTCCAAGGAGCTGGGTTTGAGGACCTTGGCGATATTTTTGGCGATCTTTTCGGAAATCAATCTCGTGGCGGACAGTCACGCAAAGGACAGGATATTCAAGTCGATGTTCAAATGACGTTTATTGAATCGGTCTTTGGTATTGAAAAAGAAATTACGCTTACAAAAAATTCTGCGTGTGAACGTTGCGCTGGAAACGGAGGAGAACCGGGGAAGGGAACAAAGAAATGCGGAACGTGTGATGGACACGGTGTCGTTGTCGGAGTTCAACGAACGATTCTTGGGAACATGCAAACGAAACGAACGTGTGAGACGTGTCACGGGACAGGGGAGATTCCAAATGTGACTTGTACAACGTGTCACGGTTCCGGAATCGAGAAGAAACGTAAAACGATTCATGTAAATATTCCTGCGGGTGTCGAGGATGGAAATACTCTTCGTGTCCGTGCAGAAGGTGAGGCTGTGAAGGGTGGAACAACGGGCGATTTGTTTGTTCGTATCCGTGTGAAGCAAGATGATCGATTCGAACGTGACGGATCAACAATCTATTCCGAGAAAAAGATTGGATTTTCACAAGCTGCACTCGGATGTGTCGTTGCAATCGAGACGGTTGATGGAAAAGCAGATCTCACGATTCCTGCAGGAACGCAATCGCATACACAGTTACGTTTGCGCGGAAAAGGTGTTCCGTCTCGCAATGGACGTGGAGATCATATTGTGGTCGTGAATGTTGTTACGCCGCATAAATTGTCGAAAGAACAAAAGAAGATGCTTGAGACACTTGGATTGAATGAATAAAATAAAACCGAGCTCATGCTCGGTTTTCTGTTTGAAATAAAAAATCGACCAGTTGGTCGATCATGAGAAGAAGATCGCGTCGATCTGTAGCTAATTGAGTCCGGTATCTACGTCTGGATCTTGAGCCTTTTCAAGAATAGCGAGACATTCTTCTGCCGCCGCCTTGGTCTTGAAGGCATAGATGGCAATATGGAATTTACCCGGATCCTTGTAGGTGGGCATGCTGAATTGCACGCGTTCGTTCAAATGGAGATTTGACGTGAGGAGCAATTCATCTACGTCGTACAGGCTAATCTGAACGGTGTCGTTCGTTGCCTGAAATCGCATGGTGAATTTGCTGAAGGCGTATTCTTCCGAAACACCCATCACTTCGTACACCCAGTCATCGGGCTTGTTGGTCTCGTCTTCAGAGACGAAGCGTTGGCTCAACATGATAAAGAGTGTTGCTGTCGCCTGTGCGAGCACATATTCGATTTCTTCGATCTGTCCTTCCGCATCTCCTGCGGCTTTAATGCACCGCTTGTGCCGTTCGAGATCCTGTTTCAACTGTTTGATACTGCGTTCTGACATCTTTCCCTCCGAAGTGAAAGCACCATAGATGATTTTTTGTCGAATCGTCAAGATTCTGATAGGCTGATCCACAATATATGTTCGAACTTCTCAAACAAAAGGGCTCCGCACGTCGCGGTCGTCTCACAACAGCACATGGGGTGATCGAAACGCCATTTTTCATGCCAATTGCGACAAAAGGTGCGGTAAAGACGATGTCGTCTACAGACATGGATAAACTTGGTGCTCAGATTCTTTTGTCGAATACGT
>CALQZE010000085.1 GCA_943348955.1 Candidatus Uhrbacteria bacterium RIFOXYB12_FULL_58_10
ATCCATTTCCATAATCAAGCGCTTTTTTTACGAGTGCTGTGATGTGATCTTTGGAGTAAATCATTCCACCTTCAAAAGAAAAAATCAGAACGTCGATGTCGTGATCTTTCTTTTTATCTTTTCTCATCGAAGATGCTTCGTCCGTATCCACAATGAGTCCATCATAACGAACGCGTGTGAATCCTGCATTCAATGCAGCCTGCAAAACATGTTTGTGTTCTCCTTTTTGTTCCTTAACAACCGGAGCGAATAATAAAATTGTTTCTTTGCCGATAGATTTTTCTATCGAGTCCACCATCTGAATCAATGTTTGTTCTGTGACAAGTAATCCACACTTTGGACAATGCGGTCGTCCTGCGCGCGCAAACACGACTCGTAAAAAATCATAAATTTCTGTCACAGTTCCAACAGTTGAACGTGGATTATGAGAAGAAGATTTTTGATCGATAGCGATCGTTGGAGAAAGTCCGAGAATCTCATCTACATCCGGTTTGTCTTGAAGTTCAAGAAACTGCCGAGCATAACTCGAAAGTGATTCCATGTAACGGCGTTGTCCCTCTGCATAAATCGTATCAAATGCGAGTGAAGATTTTCCGGAACCACTGAGTCCTGTAATTACCACCAACTTATTTTTTGGAATATCTACGTCAATGTTTTTCAAATTATGAACGCGCGCGCCACGGACGGAAATGTATTCTTGAGGCATAAATACAGAGGATCAGGAATTTGAAATGTGACAAATAAAAGCGATTGCGAGGATATCACGGAAAAGAAAAAGGAGCAAGCGATGAAGCTTGCTCCTTTTGATTACTGCATCTCAAGAAATTATTTAGAAACGCAATCATTTTTTGTGTAACTCATTTCACAACCCTTTGGTTTTTCAACACCGCATGGATTTTCTGCACATATGGATTCAAATCCATTTTTTCCTGTCACATATTCCAATCCGATTCCGCCTGGTTTATTTGAATTGAAAACTTCCACTTCTGTATCATAATCTTTACAAACTTTTACCACAGAACAATCAATTTTAAACAGTGCGCAAGTATTGTTTCCCTTACCCGTATTTACAAGCATATTACTGTCACTAGTCGTTCTGCATCGTTGATTTTTGTATCCTGCCGTTCCTTTTACACCTTGCGATGGAGCAGAAAGTCCTGAACAAATAACATCTGAAGGTTGAAGTGTGTTTCCGCCAGCCAACTCGTTTCCATTAACAACATCGCCGCATTCTACACAAGCTTTATTACCACCAACATCTTCCGTACACTGCTTTGGTACGGCACATTTTGCCGGATCACAAGATCCTGATTTTTCCACTTTTCCACCTTCAACAATTTCTAATTCACCTTTTTGAACACAATCGTTTTTTAATTTATCCCAAAGAGAGTAATCATTTCCTATTTTCATTCCGCACACTTTTGTTTGCGGAACACTATCCACAATACTTCCATCTGTATTTTTAAATTTAACATTGCAAGGATTTGACTCACAGACTGTCTTCAAATTCATTTCACCCCAAAGTGGGTTATTAAAAAATCCTTCTATATCATCTCCAACAATGCTGCTATCTGCACGAACCTGATTATCGTAATTATCACATGACGTTATGTTATTACAATTCATGTGAATCTCCGCACACGTTCCAACACGCAAATTGTCTGCATAATTTGCCGTTAGTGCACCAGCAGCAACCAATGCAAACGGGCCACTAACAGCCGCGCCGATCAATGCCGCTCCTCCACCAAAAATTTCTGCTTTTGCTGTAATAACAACAGACGGATCATGAGAATAAAAACAGAAATTTTTAACGTTTTTTGAAGGATCATCCGCGATCTTTAATGCATGACAAACATCAGAAGATGGCGGTTGAGCTTTATTCTCATAAGTAACGTCTTTGCATTTCATGCATTTTGCTTTTATTCCAGATCCAAGACAACCAGCTTCTTTATCAGGACAGCTTCGGAAATCACACGTTGTTCCTGCAACAACCGTTGTTCCATCTTTTGCATCCTTAACGACAGCGGAATCTCCACACTTTTTTCCACTTGCATTGAGTGATTTTCCTTCTGTATCTGTTAAATTATATTTCTCCAACAATGTCTCGCAAGAAGGGTTTCCTTGAAGTAAAGCAACAGTCTTTAACATCGGTAATTTTGGAACCTGCAAACGAATCAAGTATGGATTGACTGTGCTTAAAATTAAATTGACACACAATAAAAGAACAAGTCCTATGACAGCATCCCCAATTCGTTTCTTTGCAGTCTTTGCCGCACTACCTCCTCCAGCACCGAGAACATATTGCAATCCACCGATCATAATCATCACAATTGCAATCGTAATTCCAGCACCAATCATCCAATAATAAATTGCATTGATATATTCTCCAACATCTATTGCCTGTTTAAGTGGACCAATCGCAACATTTAAAATCAATGGACCTGCAAGCTCTGGATTTGGATAACAATAGTGCATCCCAGAAGGACATTCCGGTACCTGCCCCTGTGGTCCAAAAATACCGATCGGTTTTCCTTTTTTATTTGCATCTTCTCCAGTATAAGGAGCGACACACTGTGCCTTTGTAAAGCACTGCAGACCTCTTTCGGGATACTGATCAATATTAAACGCGCAAACCGCACCGTTTGTTGCATTTGTTTTTTTACATTCAGCTAAACATTTTTCTGGTGTTGTTTTTATTTGAAAAGATGGATCTGTCGGCTTCGCTCCCTCTGTTGTTTGGCAGAAACAGGAACATCCCGGTACAGCGGCACCTGCAGCGTTTGCCACAGAAACAAATGAAGTTGTGTTCAACAAGATTATCGCAAAGACAAAAAGAATTCGAGCAAAATAAGAAGACGCAGTTTTTATCATAAAAAATTATTTCTTTGGTTGAGCATTTACGGTCAAAAGAACTTTTTCAAGAATATCTTTTGGGATGGAGCCGGCGATACGATTGCCGTTGATAAAAAAAGTTGGCGTTCCGCGTACATCCGCATTTACCCCATCTTGATAATCCTGTGCGACTTCGTCAGTATATTTCCCGCTTGTAAGACATTGATGAAATTTTGCAACATCTAAATTAAGTGCTGTCGCAAAGATATCGAACGATGCATCATCAAGAGTGTCTTGATTCTGATATAGTTTGTCATGATATTCCCAAAACTTCCCTTGTTCGTGTGCACATTCCCCTGCTTCTGCTGCTTTCCCGGCAATTGGATGAAGTTCTGCAATAGGAAAATCACGATAAATCAAATGAAACTTCTCCGGATATTGAGCAGCAAGCGTACGTATGACAAAACTGGCTTCTTTAGAATATGGGC
>CALQZE010000086.1 GCA_943348955.1 Candidatus Uhrbacteria bacterium RIFOXYB12_FULL_58_10
GCAAGAGCGTCTGGAACATCGACGACAACGATTTCAATCGGTTCGAGTTTTTGTCCGTTTTCTTCTTTGAAAATAACGCGTGGTTGAGAAACTTGAAGTTCAAATCCTTCACGACGCATTTGCTCGATCAAGATGGATAAGTGCATTTCTCCACGACCACTGACTGTGAAGACATCTCCAACGTCAGAGAATTCAATTTTCATTCCGACGTTGACTTCCAATTCTTTCAAAAGACGTTCACGAATCTGACGAGAAGTAACCAATTTTCCTTCGCGACCTGCGAATGGGGAATTGTTCACCATGAAGTCCATCTTCAAGGTTGGAGCATCGATCGCAATGGTTGGGAGCGGTTCTGCTTTTGGATCTTCGGCAATAGTGTCTCCAACGTAAATGTCAGGGATACCAGCAATTTGCACGATGTCTCCAGCTTGAGCTTCTTCCACTTCAACCTTTTTCAATCCGCGGTGTGTCAAAAGTTTTGTAATTTTGTTTGTTTTGCGTGCACCGTCTGGGGTAATAACCGTAACGGTCATTCCTGCACGAACGGTTCCTTCGTAAATACGTCCAACCGCGAGGCGGCCGATGTAAGAATCGTAGGCAAGGTTTGCAGGTTGCATGCGCATCGGAACGGTTGTGTTGTTTTGTGCGGGTGGAACTGTTTCCAAAATCATGTCGAACAACGGTTGTAAATCTTTTGATTCGTCTGTGAGTTCACGTTTTGCAACACCTTCACGAGCGATCGCATAGATGTGCTTGAAATCTAATTGTTCATCTGTCGCACCGAGCTCAACGAAAAGATCGAAAATCATGTTGAGAACGACGTCTGGACGAGCAGATGGTTTATCAATCTTGTTGATAACAACAATTGGCTTTAATCCAAGTGCGAGAGATTTACGCAAAACGAATTTGGTTTGTGGCATCGGACCTTCATAAGCATCGACAAGCAAAAGAACGCTGTCGACCATACGAAGAACACGTTCAACTTCAGAACCAAAGTCTGCGTGACCAGGAGTATCTACGATGTTTACTTTAATATCTCCAAGGAAGATAGAAGTGTTTTTTGCGTAAATGGTAATTCCACGTTCTTTTTCAAGTTCGTTTGAATCCATGACACAAACTTCAATAACGTCACGTTCATTGAACGTTCCAGATTGTTTGAGCATGGCATCCACCAAAGTGGTTTTACCGTGGTCAACGTGGGCAATGATGGCAATGTTGCGAAAATCCATAGCGTAGGTTAATTGACTGTCTAACAGGGGCTGGCTTTTGGCTCACCCGAATGCAGTTGATAATGGCGAAAGGATACTCAAAAAAAGCGATCGTGTCAATGTTTCACGATCGCTTTTTCCGCTATTGTTACTTTTTCAGATGTTTTTCAAATTTCTTTTCCATGATTTTTTTGATCTCCGCACGAGACATCTCGGTTTTGTTAAGATCATTGGCAAGTTTGATGGCTGTCAGATACTCGCGAAATAGAGCTTCCATCTCTGATCCTGTCCCAGAAATGACGATAATTGGGATAATATCGTCCATACTTTGTGTGGGGGAAAGCTCCATTGTTTCGGTGTCAGGGAACATTTTTGCTTCCATTAATCCATTCCAACCTTTTTCGATCGTATTGTCTTCAGGTGTTGCTTCCGTGGGAATTGTTTCCTCATCCGTTTCGGGAAATGCATCTTCTTCTGATCCTGTGTCGAGCGAAGTGTCGTCTTTTTGCATGTCTCCGAATTCATCAAGGTGTAAGTTGAACCAATTTTCTCCCGGAGAAACAGTAAGTCCGATGATTCCGTCCATGAGTTGAGAAGGATTTTGTGCAAGAGTTTTGTCGATGCAGTCGCGTTTGATCCCTCGCATGAGATAAACAAGATAAGCTTTTGCGTGATCTGCATTTAAAAATGGATTTATGCGAGTTTCAACGGAGGATGCGGGTGTCGGTTCAGAAGGAGCTGGATAAATTTCTCCACGCAATGGTGGTAAATTTTGGCGGGGAAGTGCTTCAACTAACTGAGCCAAATCATTTTTTTTGGGCAATTCATTTTGCGGTTCATCTTCGGATGTTTTTTGTTTTGGGTTTTCTTCTGCCTGTTGTTCCGCACGCGGTCTTGCTTCTTCAGAGGGGATTGCTGCATGAATACCGGTTGCAGCAGCCAGACCGAACAAGAATTTACCAAAGGAATTTTTCATATATGTTCAGTGTAGCAGGAAATAAAAAAGCACCACAAGGTGTGATGCAAGAGATCTGGAATCAGCTAGTTGCTGAGCGTGGTTTCGAACTGGGCGTTCGGGCAGTGAAAAGTTACTTTGTCGACGAGTCGGTAGGCCTTTACAATGATGCTGAGATGGAACGACCCTGTCGCGAGTTCTGCAAGGGCGATTTCCGCGTCGATTGTGCAGCGGCCATCGATCACCACAGTAAAGACGGTTCGACCAGCTCGGAAATATCCGATCGAGATGGTCGTTGTCAAATACGGGATTTTGTCGAGGTCGATCTGCACGTGTTCGAGAACGATGTCATGCAGGCCGCGAAGTGCGATTTCCTGTGCGACAGTCCTTTTGGTTGCGGTTCGTTTCATGAATCTCCTTGGGTCCATCCGATCCTCCCTACGCGAACTGTTCGATAGGCTTGGGTTGCGGGAGATTGAAGTGGTTCGAGAGGCTGGTCACGACATCGCCGCTGTTGGGAATCTTGACGCTGCCTTCGAACATGCAGTCGCCCGTGAGTAGGATGTCGAACCGGACGCCGTCTTTCAACTGCACGGCTTCGACTTCGGCGTGCACGTTGATGTGCTCCTTCTCGAAATCGATCCCGTGTTGACGTTCGATCGCCTCGCGGAGTGCTGTGAGGGCCCGGTTCTTCTTCTGATCGAAACTGATCGTAACGCGTGCTGCCATTGTTTAATGTCCTCGGTGCTGTTGTGGGAAGGGGTCATATGTCCACACGGACACAATAGACTAGCTTAAAAATGCTGTTTTGTCAATTGTTCCGCAAAAAAACACCACCCAAACCTTTTCAGGTTTGGGTGGTGTTTTTTTAAGTTGCAATTATTCCGTCTTCATTGGGCGCGCAACGCTTACTGCGAGTGGGCGACCTCCGAAGTCTTTTCCGTCCAAGCCGGCTACGGCTGCCAACGCTTCATCTTCAGAGGACATCTCCACAAAGCCGAATCCACGACTTTTTCCAGAGAATTTGTCTGTAATGATACGCGCGGAGACAACAGTTCCGAAGTCTGAGAAGACCTGTGTTAGATCTGCCTCTGTAGACTTCCAAGGAATGCTGCCGACGAATAACTTGTTCTGCATAAAAAGAAACAAAGA
>CALQZE010000087.1 GCA_943348955.1 Candidatus Uhrbacteria bacterium RIFOXYB12_FULL_58_10
ATGCAGGCGGTTTTGAAAGAGGATGATGTGGGCGGAGCAAAGTTATACGTGAAGAGCGGAGATAAATTTACGATGGATGATTTATTTTATGCAATGTTGGTCGGTTCCGCGAATAATGCGGCAAACGCACTCGCTCGTTCAAGCGGACTTTCCCGTACAGCCTTTGTTGCAAGCATGAATGCACGAGCAAAAGAACTCGGACTCACACAGACCGTTTATGCGGATCCGAGCGGAATCGATACGGCAAATGTCTCGACACCTCTTGAACTTGCAAAGGTCGCCAACATCGTTTTTGCAAATGAACAAGTAAGAAAATATACAACAACACCTGTTCGCACTATCGTCGTTGCAAATACAGGGGCAACAAAAAAAATTCAAAGCACAAATTGGATGCTTACAAAACCGGCGTATCGCACAGCGTCGGTGACGGCGGGAAAAACAGGTTTTCTTAACGAGTCTGGTTGGAATTTTGTCACGACATTGCGTCCAACAAAAACGGATGCAAAACATGAACTTCTTATCGTTATTTTCGGAGCAGAATCACGAGCTCAATCATTTGAGGATGCACAAAAACTTTCAGACTGGTCTTGGAAGTCTTACAAATGGGAATAAAAAAACACCCTTCGTTATACGGAGGGTGTTTTTATTTCTGTGGGGATGATGGGGTGTCTATTACCATGAGCGTTTAATCGCTCTTTCGCCTCGAGTGTCAGTCTCATGACGGTTTCTTTGATTTTTTCGGGATCATCGACGCTTTGAAAATGAAAACGTTGTTGTTCTCCCGCGGTCTCTATGAGGACGTCACCAAAGTCAAAGATCGTTTCGAGAAAACCTTTAATTTCTGCTGTAGCATCTTGTACAGAAACGAGATCTAGTTCAGAGGCCGTACGTTCGAATAATCCTTTTTGTTCAATATTGATAATACGTTCTGTTGTTACGATCCAAATATCCAGATAGTAATCTGCGAATTCCACAAAGGCAAAAAGCCAGGTGCACAGAAAATAGATACTTCCCGCAACAATGATTGCCGGCCCGAGAAACGGATCTTCTAACCAGATAGAGAGTGTCTCCCAGAAATAAATTGCTAAAATGATTGGAATAATCGTCAATATGAGGAAAGCAATGACGATGCGTAGAAGTGTGAACCATTGCCGACGTAAAAAGAGAACAATGTGTTCGTTTTTACGTTGATTTGGTAAGTGGTGAAGATTCATCATAGAGATCCAATTCCTGCTTTTTGAAAGAGGCTGTTGTCAAACAGGCTTGTGATGAAATCAAGAGGAACAGAGTAAGTCCAATCGTATCGAAGAAGGAGAAATATGGAAGCGGCGATGAGTAAGATCGTTCCTCCAATATAGACAACAAGGATGAGGTACATGGGAAAACCCACAACCCCATATTTTATTAAATGTATGGCGGTAAACAAACTATAAACAACATAAAACAATAAAAAGAAACAGTAGATTCCAAGAAAGATGAGAACAGGGAAACTGAGTTCTGTAAGAGAGAAAGGCATAGCAACTTTTTTTACATTTCTATTTTACACTCTTTCCCTAAATGCGCATACGCATGTTCTGTCGCCATGCGACCGCGGGGAGTGCGTGTGAGAAAACCGAGCTGAAGAAGAAAGGGTTCGTGAATTTCTTCGATTGTTTGAATTTCTTCTCCCGTTGCGGCTGCAATGGTACTCAAACCAACAGGGCCTCCACCAAATTTGTCGATGATGATTTCAAGAATGCGACGATCTACATCGTCGAGTCCTTCATGATCAACATGCAACATATCGAGTGCACGCTGACAGACAGGTTCTGTGATAGAACCGTCTGCACGAACCTCAGCAAAGTCACGGACACGACGAAGAAGGCGATTTGCGATACGTGGGGTTGAGCGAGATCGTGTCGATAAAAGATCGACAGCTTCGGTTGCGACAGGAACGCCAAGCAGTTTTGCACTGCGCGTAATAATCTTTGCAAGATCTTCTTGTTCGTAGAAGTTAAGATGATGCGTCATGCCGAAACGATCGCGAAGAGGACTCGACAAGAGCGAGAGGCGCGTTGTTGCTCCGATGATGGTGAAATGTTCCAAGTTGATTCGGAGCGTACGAGCTGTCGGACCTTTTCCGACGATGATATCAAGCGCGTAATCTTCCATCGCCGGATATAAAACCTCCTCGATCGTTTTATTGATGCGATGAATTTCATCGATAAACAAAATATCACCTTTTTTTAAATTTGAAATAATGGCAGCAAGATCTCCAACGCGTTCAAGCGCGGGGCCAGATGTGACACGGATCTGTGCTCCCATTTCATTTGCAATGATGTGTGCGAGCGTGGTCTTTCCAAGTCCTGGATTTCCATAAAGCAAAACGTGTTCGATTGGCTCCTCACGTTTTTTTGCGGCATCAATAAAAATTTGAAGATTCTCTTTCAAACCTTCTTGTCCAACAAATTCTGCGAGAGACTTTGGACGTAAAGACAATTCAAAATCCTGCTCCAATCCAGAAGCTTGCATCGTAGAGACAGGAGTCTCTTCCGCATTGAATTCCTCGCGCTCAATCATATTGGCTTTATTATGAGGGACATAACATGGAAGCACAAGGTGTCTGTGGAAACAAAAACAGATCCGGATCGGATCTGTTTTGATAATAAACTCTGGTGGGCGAGGCGGGACTTGAACCCGCATGGGGTTACCCCCAAGAAATTTTAAGTCTCTCGTGTATACCAATTCCACCACTCGCCCGTGGCAATAGATTATCAGAAAAGGATCATTTGTCCAGATGTTGTTTTTGTTTTTTTATTTATCATCTGTTGCAATCAAAAACACTCCAGAAAATCTGGAGTGTTTTTGATGGAGCGGGAAACGAGATTCGAACTCGCGGCCTTCTCCTTGGCAAGGAGAAGCTCTACCCCTGAGCTATTCCCGCGAATAACCGTGGCATCATTCTAAAAGAAATCAGGAAATGCGTCAACGTGAAAAACAATTAAAAAACCTCGAATCGCTGTTCCCCGTGACGTCTTGGGGAGTGGTTGCGTTTCGAGGAAGGGGCTCCGCGCCGAGTTGGTATGGCGCGGTGCCGTGTGATAGTAGCTAGGTGAAGCCACTGGGATAGGGCCATGTGCGCGTCAGGTGCGCGTGAAGCAGGATTCCGGGCGTTGCGATCCCGACTTTTTCTGCGTTCCAATGGCGAGGTTGTGGTTGAAGAGCTGCGAGTGCATCGCGTGCGACTCGAGTCTCGAGAAAGTCTTCGACCCATTTCGTCAGCGTCGCCAG
>CALQZE010000088.1 GCA_943348955.1 Candidatus Uhrbacteria bacterium RIFOXYB12_FULL_58_10
CAGTCGGAAGAAATCTCGGAGCTGCAATTGCCACATCAGATATCATTTTGTTTCTTGATGCGGATGTAGAATTACGAGACGTAAATTTTTTAGAAAAATCCGTTGGTGAGTTTTTGGAACGCGATCTCGGCCTTGCAACATGCGATGTTTTCCCTCTGACAGACGCCTTTATCGATCACTTCTTGCACAAAGCGTATAATAAGTATGTGCGAGCTTGGGGTTCCGTTTTTCCACATGCGCCAGGTTTTTGTATGTTCGTTCGTCGTGATCTTCATAATAAACTCGGTGGTTTCGATGAAACCATTGTCTTTTGCGAGGATCATGATTATGCCCAACGTTTTACAGAATTTGGCACGTTTGGTTTCTTGAAATCAACAAAAATTCCTGTTTCTATTCGACGTCTTGATCGTGATGGACGTTTGAAAATCGCGATGAAGTATTTGATGGCAGAATTACATATTGCGTTTGTGGGTCCCATCCGATCCGATCGTTTCCATTACACGTTCGGACATGTGAAATCTGTTGGAAAGAAAATAAAAAAATCGTAATGTTCATTTCTTTAGTTATACAACATCGTCACGTACATTTGTCGAAAGCAGATCTTCGGCAATTGTTTGGTGATGAAAAGAATCTGCATATTGAAACCACTCTCGGACACCGCGGACAAGTCTTGTATAAAGAAACAGTGACTATTTCCGGAAGGAAGGGAGAAATTGAATCAGTTCGGATTTTGGGTCCCACGCGAAGTAAGACACAAGTGGAGATTTCTGTGAGTGATGCTGTTTTGCTCGGAGCACGCGTGCCTGTGCGTCACTCTGGTGATTTAAAACGAGCTGGTTCTTGTAAACTTATTTCAGACTCCGCGTCATTGCGTGCATCCTCAAGTGTCATCATTCCGGCGCGGCATTTGCACTGCAATGATCGCATCGCAAAAAAGTTGCATCTTAAAAATCAGGAAGTTGTTTCTCTTCAACATGCGGATCGTTCCGATGTGATCCTTTCACATGTGTTTGTTCGTATTCATCCAACGTTCGCGCTCGAACTTCATCTTACAGAAGATGAGGCAGCCGTTCATTGGTTATCAACAGGTGATCTTTTTTCTTTATGTTGAAATGCTTTTTTTCACTTTTGTTGGTTCTTTCCGCTTTATTCCCGACCTCTGCATTTGCGGCAGTCATAGATCTTCGTATTGAGTCTAAGGATATCCGTTTTTCAAAGCCTGTTCTTGTCGCCGGGGATTCGATTAGAATTTATGCGCGTATTTATAATGTAGGGTCAGAAGATGTTGTCGGTTATTTGACCTTTTATCAAGGTGCCATCGCTCTTCATGAGCCTCAGGTAATTTCCTTGGTTACGAATAGTGACCCAGAAGAAGTTTTTGTTGATTTTGTTGTTCCAACAAGTGCATTTAATATTCGTGCAATTATAAGCGGAACAGTTCCGACGGAAACAAACACTTCAAACAACATGGCGATGACAACCATGATTACACCTGTTTTGGATGATGATCATGACGGAATTGCAAATAATGTTGATAATTGTCCAGTCATTGCAAATTCAAATCAATTGGATACAGACCATGATGGAATAGGAGATGCGTGTGATGACGATGCGGATAATGACGGGCTCACAAACGCTGTTGAATCAGAACTAGGAACAAATATACTGCTCAAAGATACGGACGGTGACGCGGTGAATGATCCTAATGATGCCTATCCACTTGATCCAAACCGTTCTGTCATTGAGAAAAAAGTTATTCCAAAAATACCTGTTCCGATTGTTCCGCCTGTAAAATCAACAAACACTCAAGTATCTCCTAAAATCACATCAGAAAAAAGTTCCGTAACGGAAAAAACAGTAACACAGGGAACTTCTGCACCTAGTTTGCGAGAACTGACGGCTGTTACCCCATCTCCTGAACCTTCTTTGCTTTCAATGTCGAATGATGCCATTTCAACAACGGGAATTTCTCCAAATGCTATTTTCAAATATGAACAAATTCGCTGGAATACAGAAATATTTTCTGTATTATCGCCAAGTAATCAAAATGTGAACTATGAATGGAACTTCGGCGATGGTGTTCGTTCAAGCAAACCGACGGTTACACATGTCTATGAGAAGCCGGGGACTTATGTTGTTACGTTAAAAACAACAGATGAAACTGGTACAACTTCACAAGAATCGACAACAATTAATATTCCATTTTTTCGTTTGAGTAATCCAATCATCCAATATGCAATAGGCGGTCTTTCTTTTCTCTTGTTGGTGGCTTGTGCATCCCTTCTGCTTTTAAAACCATCCAAAAATCAATTGAAGATTGTAAAATCGATCGAAGAAGATGAAATAGATGAAGAACCTATTAAACGAATTCACGTTAAGGAAGAATAACATGTTCAAATTTTTCAAAACATCATCAACGACCGTAATTGGTGCGGCCATATTGGTTGGAATCTTTTCTTTTGTCAGTGATCTCGTCGGTTTGGTCCGAGATCGTATTCTGGCTGGAACATTTGGGGCAGGGGATACGCTTGATGTGTATTATGCTGCATTTAAAGTTCCAGATCTTTTGTTTAGTTTGATCGTGGTTGGAGCGCTTTCAGCAAGCTTTATCCCAATGTTCACAAAACATTATCAGAATCCTCTCAGCCAAAAACGTGCATGGATGTTTACCAACAACATGTTGCATCTGATTGCATTCGGAATGATCGGTGTCGCGATTGTTTTGTGTATTTTTGCTCGACCAGTAGCCTCATTGATTGCTCCTGGATTTTCGTATGAGAAACAAATGGCTGTTGCAACGTTTACACGTGTCATGCTGATCTCAGAGATTTTTCTTGCGATATCGCTTGTATTCGGTGGTGTTCTTCAAAGTCTGAAACGGTTTTTTGTGTATTCTCTCGCGCCGATTTTTTACAACATGGGTATCGTATTTGGAGCCGTTTTCTTTGTGAAATGGTTTGGTCCGATTGGACTTGCTTATGGTGTCATTCTTGGGGCTGCATTACATCTTGGTATTCAGATCTATGGAATGCGCGGAACAGGGTATCGCTATGAGTACATGTTTCACTGGCGTGATCGGGATACGCGATCTGTTTTACAAATGATGATTCCTCGCGTGATTGGAATCGGGATGAACCAATTGTTGTTTTTGGTTCTTACTGTTGTTGCTTCTACGCTTGCTGTTGGGAGTGTAACGATTTTCCAATTTGCTCACAATGTTGAATTTTTTCCTGTC
>CALQZE010000089.1 GCA_943348955.1 Candidatus Uhrbacteria bacterium RIFOXYB12_FULL_58_10
GGCACACATTTTCCGCGAAGCACATCTTGAAGTGGATGCAGAATTTTCTCTCGATCATTATCTTCGCGCGCATTACGGCGTATGTCGTCAGATGGTTCTGTTCCTTGTCGCAATGTTCGAACTTCTTGAGAAGCAGGGATTGACGGAAGGTCGCATGTTTCTGTGTCGTTGCTATATTCCACACCTGTTCAGTCACGCATGGGCTCGGCACGAATCATCCGACGGACTTGTTTTCATTCTCGATCCCGCTCAAGACTTTTTAGGACGGCTTGATGAAGGCGGTGCGATGGGGAGGTTTATTTACGGCCATGAGTGCGCAAAGCTTTTTTCTGAATCAACTCCCTGATCCGCGAAATGAATCGCGGATTTTTATTTTTAAAAAAACATGCTATCGTTTCGTTATCTATGGCTTCCTTTGATTCAAACCGACTTCCCGCAGATACGCAGGGGAGATGGTGATTTCAAAAAAAGCCTTCGGGGGTTCCTTTGACATCATTTTCGCGTGAACAGTTCATGGGAGAGTTCGAGGAGATCGATGCCGAACATACCAAGCTTGATGATCGTGGGGATACAGACCTCACAAAATGGATTCAACACCGCGCAAGAGGATTGCTTGATATGCTTCAGACGAGTCCGGAGCACTATGAACGCATGAAACAAGCAATTGATTCCGCTTCACCTGGGGATGTTTTGAAAATCGCTCGAGAAGTTATTAAGGAGACCGCTTGACCTGACCCTTGCCCAGGTCTCTTTTTTTTGATAGGCTGAGAAAATAATAGTCTCTTTTATTTTTCCGGTGGAGCCGGATCCTTCCTTACGTTTAGTATGCCTAAAAAAAATATCGCTCTCGAATCATTTTTTCAGCGAAGGTTTGGTCCTGTTGGGGCATCTGTGGCCTTGTTCTTCATGGAGGTCTTGCAGATCATTCTTATTTCTTCAGCCATCATCATTCCGATCCGTTACTTTCTCATTCAACCGTTTTACGTGAAGGGAGCAAGTATGGAACCGAACTTCTATGATCAAGAATATTTGATTATAGATGAACTTACTTATCGAACACGCACTCCCGTGCGTGGAGAGATCGTCGTATTTCGTTACCCACGTGATCCAAGTCAATTTTTTATAAAACGTGTGATCGGACTTCCGGGTGAAACGATTCAGGTTGGGGATGGGCACGTCACAATCTTTAATACAGAGCATCCAAATGGTGTGTTACTTACAGAATCTTATCTCGGTGACGTGTTGACAAGTGGAACAAAAAAGGTCACGCTCGCCTCAAATGAGTATTATCTTCTCGGGGATAATCGCGGAGAAAGCATGGATTCCCGTATTTTTGGTCCAGTAACCCGTGAGCATTTCATTGGTCGTGTCTGGGTGCGCGGATTGCCTGTATCTCGCGTTTCAACGTTTCCATTACCTACGTATAATTTATAAGAAGTAAAAAGTCTCATTCCTTTGACTTCACGATTCTTTAAAGACTTTTTCCCTCCTCTATGTATATGAAACAGAAAAAAGAACAAGCGGAAGTCGTTGCACCAAAAGTGGAACCAAAAGTTGAAAAGGCAGAAACAGACGACAAAGAGAAAAAAACCGGGGCAAAAGCGCCACCAGAGTTGTTGCGCGGATTTCGCGATATTTTGCCAGAGGAACAAGGGAAGTGGAATTTGGTACGGGATCGTATTCGTGCGATCGCAGAAGCTTATACGTTTGATCGTATCGATCTTCCAATTTTGGAACGTTCCGATATTTTTCTTCGCACACTCGGTAAACAAACAGACGTGATTGAAAAAGAAATGTACGTGTTCGTGGATCCATCCGGAAAAAGCGTTGCGCTACGTCCAGAGGCAACCGCTTCTGTTGCACGTGCTTACATCAATCATGGAATGCTCGATCGTCCGCACCCTGTAAAACTTTGGTATGAAGGTCCGATGTTTCGTCATGATCGTCCTCAAGCGGGACGTTATCGCCAATTCAATCAAGTTGGTTTTGAATCGATTGGTGCTTCAGAGCCGATCGTAGACGCACAATTGATTGTCCTTGGAACACAAATCTTTCGTGATCTCGGACTCGACATTCAAGTACAAGTGAACTCGATTGGAACACCGGCATGTCGGCAAGCGTATCTTGCGGAGCTGG
Source organism: Candidatus Uhrbacteria bacterium RIFOXYB12_FULL_58_10 (assembly GCA_943348955.1). Taxonomy (GTDB): domain Bacteria; phylum Patescibacteriota; class Patescibacteriia; order UBA9934; family GWF2-40-263; genus XYB2-FULL-45-11. The sequence goes on from CALQZE010000089.1 coordinate 2,137, forward strand.
TCAGTTACTTCCGCCCACATCGCAATAAACTTTCTGAAGACGACAAACGTCGTTTACAAAAGAATCCACTTCGTTTGCTTGATAGTAAAGAAGAAGGGATGAAAGAACTGCTTGCAGATGCTCCGCAAATTTTGGACTGGCTTGATGATGCTTCAAAAGAACACTTCACACGCGTTTTGGAATTCTTGGAAGAAATTCAAATTCCTTACGTGTTGAATCCATACTTGGTTCGTGGATTGGATTATTACACACACACAGTGTTTGAGTTCGTTGAAAAGACTACGGATCCGGATCGTGCACAAAATGCACTTGGTGGCGGAGGACGTTATGACGGTTTGATCGAATTGATGGGTGGACGTCCAACACCAGCTTGCGGATTTGCTCTTGGAATGGAACGTATTGTGAAAGCGCTTGGAGATCAGGGAATCAACCCACCACAACGCCCACAACCAAACGTCTTCTTTGCACAGCTCGGAGATGCTGCACGTCGCGTCGGTCTCAAATTGTACGAAGATTTTCGTCAGGCTGGAATTCCGGTCGCAGAAGCCTTCGGAAAAAATGCATTGAAAGCGCAACTTGAAATTGCAAACAAACTTGGGGTGAAACTCACCATCATTCTTGGACAAAAAGAAGTGCTCGATGGAACCATTATCATCCGTGATATGGAATCCGGTGCACAAGAAATCGTGGATGTGAATAAAATTGTCGGAGTCGTGAAAAGAAAATTGAGTTCTGAGGAAGAAGTCGTGAAACCAATCGTGCGTCAATCGCCGGTTGCACGTGACTAATAAATCGAATGAAAGGGTAGGTCTTGTGCCTGCCCTTTGTCGTATGTAAAACAGATATGAAAATACTTGTCATCAATCCGCGTGTAGATTTCTTGGAAGAACAAGTGCAGTTGCTTGAAACAATCGGATCGGTCTCATTTATTGATTCACATCCGAATTATTCTGATGCGATGTTTACAGATGATGAAGAGAAAATCATTGCACTCGGTCCAGAAGTTGTTGATTGGCAATTTCCTGCGGAGGCGATTGAATCTATCAAA
>CALQZE010000090.1 GCA_943348955.1 Candidatus Uhrbacteria bacterium RIFOXYB12_FULL_58_10
CGTGTCATACACAGCCGCTTCGGAAGCGGCTCGCAATTCTTCTGGATCTCTCGTCAGCATTTCAAGTTGTGTCGGTGCCCAGAGAATTCCCGTATGAACTTCTTCGAGCGAGCGGAAATGAGCGAGCCCATGAGCCCAGCGCTCGTAACGTGAAACCCACATGGTGCGCAACGTATGTGGAACTTCACGCATGAAGTAGAGATTGGTCAGTTTCTCAATCAAATTTGGTTCGCGATCGCGTCCAGATTCCTCTGTGCAATTTGCGATGACCAAGATGTCTGTCGGATTGAAGGTCTTCAAGATGAGACGGATCGGAAACGGATTCACACTTCCGTCCACATAGTGCCGACCATTCACTTCAACGGTCTTATTGTAGAATCCAGGAATCGCCATCGAAGCCTTCACGGCCGTGACGATATCTGGTGCATTCTTTGCGTCGAGAAGCGTTGCTGTCACATCGTTGTAGTCCGTTGTACAGACAAAGAACTCAGAACGCTTTGAACGAATCATCTGTTCATCGAGACGTTTTGTGCCCGTACGCATCACGCGTTCGACAAGATCGATGTCTGTAATCGGCCGGCGCATCACATTGATGAATCCCTTTGCGAGATCATCATAGTAAATTGCCGCACCGCGCCGCGAGATCTCTTTTCCCGAAAGAAAACAGGCGCTGATGCCCGCCCCCGTCGAAATACCAATCACGACATCGAACACATCCTGAAGACCAAGAAGGTGGAGCGCGTAGACTGCGCCAATTCCGCTTGCGCCGCGCATGCCACCACCAAGGATAAGCAAGACAGGACGAATCTGTTCATGTTCCTTGTTTCCAACCAGGAGCAAATCGCGTTTGCGATAGAGACGTTCAATGATCCTGGAATTCGCTTTGATTTCCATGGGTCCCTCCTGTGTGTTGTCAGATATTCTTCTGGTGCAACAAAGAAAAATACACGTTTTCCGTGTATTTGTCAATGGATATACTCCGTTTAGTTCTGATTTTTTCCGTGAAATTTTTTATACACATCTTTCATCTGGTTGTTGGTAATGTGTGTATAAATCTGTGTCGTTGTAATTGAACTATGTCCAAGCATGGATTGCACAGATCGAATGTCCGCTCCGTTTAACAATAAATCTGTTGCAAATGTGTGTCGAAGCGTGTGCGGTGTAATGTGTTTTGTGATTCCCGCTTCAAGAGAATACCGTTCCACCATGCGTTGAATCGATCGGGGTGTGATTGGATCCGAAGATTGTCTTCCTTTTTTTGCACGGTCATGTGAGACAAACAAAGAAGGGGATGTATCACGTCGTTTTGATAAGTATTCTTTCACTGTTTCTTTTGCGGTCGACGATAAAAAGACAAGTCGTGTTTTTTCTCCTTTTCCACGTATGGTGAATTCATCGCGTTTCAAATTGATTGAATCAATTTTAAGTGTCGACAATTCAGAAACACGCAATCCTGTTGAGAATAACAGTTCCAGAATCGCTTTATCACGAAGTGGAATCAATCCAACACCATGTTTCATCGGAACTGCGAGTAAGCGATCGAGTTCATCAATTTCGAGAAACTCTACCGTTCGCATGGCTGTTTTTGCGAGTTCAATTTGTTCAGAAGGAAGTGATTCGATTGCTTGTCTTGCGAGATATTTCAAAAAAGATCGAAGGGCAATCAGATGATAATTCTGTGTACTTTTAGAAAGCTGTTCACGTTGATGTCCGCTCTCAAGACGATTCAACCACAGACGATACTCATGAATTTTATCGCGCGTAACATCTTTCGGAACAGGATTCTTTGCGAATTCAGAAAAACGTCGTAAATAAAAATCGTAATTACGAATAGTACGTGTTGAGCGTCCACGTTCAATCTCCAAATATTCGAGAAAATCTGTAATGAGTTGATCAAGATGTTTCATAGTCACAAAAATTATACGACACATCGCAGGCAAAAAACAGATGTGATACCATATCGTAGTTATGAATCGTGTTTATCCACAATGGATATTTGTTCTGATCCTTGCGGCACTTGTCGTATTGAATCTTGGCATTGCTCTCACAACATCCTGTGGACAAAAATTTTCACAAATATCTGCACAAGGTCCTTATTGTTCCGTGCAACACGCATCCGCTCCATTCTCGACACAAAAATCTAACGACACTCTCGCTGTCATTCAAGAATTTTCCATTTTTCTTTCCTTCTTCATTGTCGTTTCCTTCTTCTCTCTCATCCTTGTTCAAAAAAACTTACCTCGCGGATTCATTCTATGGCGTAAGGCAGTTGAACGAGATGTGAAACGGGCAGGACCATCCTCATTTGGTGTGTTTATCCCGCAACTATTTGCCTCACACGACGCGTAAACATGTTTCATCCGATAGCTCACGAACCGTCGTATAAAAAATAATTCGTATTTCCTTCAATATGGACGAACATAATCACGAACACCCACATCCTCACGCACCCGCACCAAAACTTCAAAACTTTTTCGACGCGATTCCTTCTAAAACCGCTTTCTGGATCGGATGTGCAACATCCATCCTCGCTGTCGGTACGGTTGGATTTGTCCTCCTTGCTGGTTGCATGCTCACACAAAAATGTTCCACAACAGGATTTAGCCTTGGAAGTGATGACGCAAAAGGAATTGCTGTAAATCAACCAACGGATGATTCACAGAATGCTGCTGCGCCGGCTCCAACAGGGACCGTTCCCGCTGTTACAAACGAAGATCATGTAAAAGGAAACAAAAATGCTCCTGTTACATTAATCGAATACTCAGACTTCCAATGTCCATACTGTGGTGCCTTTGAGCCAACACTGGACACAGTCCTCGCAAAATATAAAGACCAAGTTCGTTTAGTCTATCGTCACTTTCCCCTTTCCTTTCATCCAAATGCACTTCCAGCCGCTCTTGCAGCAGAATGTGCGTCTGAGCAAGGGAAGTTCTGGGAATTCCATGACGCCATGTTCAAAAATCAAGATTCTCTCAGCGCAGACTATTACAAGAAACTCGCTGCAGACAACAAACTCAACATCAATAAATTCAATGATTGTGTCAGCACACAAAAATACTTGAAGAAAGTTCAAGACGAAGCGGCTGCTGGTGGAGCGGCTGGAATCAGCGGAACACCTGGAACATTCGTCATTGGAAAAGACGGCAGTGCAAC
>CALQZE010000091.1 GCA_943348955.1 Candidatus Uhrbacteria bacterium RIFOXYB12_FULL_58_10
ACTTCCGCAACGTGCCAAGAAATTGCTTCTCCTTCTCGGTCTTCGTCGGATGCGAAGTAAATTTCATCAACATCTTTTGCGGCTTTTTTTAATTCACTGACATGTGGTTTGCTTTGAGTCGGAACAACGTATGTTGGAGCAAAATGATTTGTCGTATCGACTCCGATTTCTTTTGTCGGCAAATCACGGATGTGTCCAAAAGAAGATAAGACGCGATACTCGCGTCCAAGAAATTTTGAAATGGTTTTTGCTTTCGTTGGAGACTCAACGATGATTAATTTCGACATAATATTTTGCATAATGCTCGATCAAACCCGATTCGTCAACTGAAGCGGATCGTTCACTAAGAAATACGCACATAATATCTTCCGCCTTCATGACGGATGATTCCTTTCATTTCAAGAAGAGTAAGGGTGCTTGAAATGATTTCGATGGGTAAGATACACGCGTGCGCGATTTCGTCGATATGAATCGGTTGCGTTTGAAGAAATGAGAGGATGATACGTTCGGTTTCATTGCGCGCTTCGTATGAAAATATTTCGTTGATGACGGTATCGGGTTTCTCGATCGTGTGAACAATGTCGTTTGCACTTGTCACAAGCGAAGCACCCATCTTGATCAAATTATTTGGTCCTTCGGAAAGGGGCGCATCAATGGTGCCGGGGACAGCATACACATCGCGTCCAGCTTCCAAGGCAGCGCGAGCCGTGATAAGAGATCCGGATTTTTGCGCAGCTTCTATCACAAGTGTTCCGTGACACAAACCAGCAATAACGCGATTGCGAATGGGGAAGTGGTGTTTAAGCGGTGGAGTTCCAATTGGAAATTCAGAAACGATGGCGCCGCCGGCCGCGAGGATTTGCGAAGCAAGAGTTCGATTTGCCGATGGGTAAATAGACGCAGCATCTGCGCCTGTTCCAAGCACAGCAATGGTCGTTCCACCACGATCAATGGTGATGCGATGTGCGAGTGCATCGACTCCATAAGCAAGTCCGCTAACAATAACAACACCCGATTCTGCAAGAGGACCGACAATCGTTTCGATCGCGCGCGTTCCATATGCTGTGACTTCACGTGAGCCTACGACAGCAATATGTTTACGTGTTTGGTCTGGAAGTGTCCCGCGATAAAATAAAATCGCTGGCGGGTCATATAACTGTGCAAGTAAGACAGGATATTTTTCATCGGCGCGTGTGATCGCCTTTACGTCGAAATTTTCCATTTTCTCAAGTTCTTTTGCGGGGTCGATGTGTAATCGTTCTTGGAGAAAACGATTTGCGATTTCTGGTTCGATACCTGCTTGAAGCAAATCTGTGACCGATGCCGAAAACGCGCGTTCCATATTTGGAAACGCGCGAAATAATTTGCCGATCCGCACAGCGCCGAAAAATGGAACACGTGCGAGAGCTAACCAATATTTGAGATCGGAAGAGGGAATAGAGTATCTGTATTAAGAAATTGATTTTAAAATTATTTTTGTTCCATGACGATCGCGATTGCTTTTGTGATAATTTCCGGCAATTTCTTTTCTTCTTCTCCTGACCATTTTTGCAAAACAAATGCGTCAAGCGGAATATCTGAATTGGTTGGTCTTCCGATCCCGACACGTAATCTTGTAATCGCTGTTCCGTTTGGAAATTGTTCAATAATCGATTGCATTCCGTTGTGTCCGCCGGATGATCCTGTTTTTTTCAAACGTAGTTCTCCGAACGAAATGTCTGCATCATCATAGATCACTAGAATATCGGATACGTTGCATTTGTTCTTTGAGAGAAATGCTTTTACAGCTCTTCCACTTACGTTCATGAACGTTTGGGGTTTAAGGAGAACGATTTCTTCCGATTCAGCAATCTCTGCTTCGATCGCTGTTTTGTTTTTAAACGTGAGATTCAATTGTTTTGCAATTTCATCGACAACAAGAAACCCGACATTGTGTCGTGTTCGTTCGTATTTCTTTCCGGGATTCCCGAGTCCAACAAGAAGTTTCATATGTTCTTATTTTGCCATAGATTTGTTAAAAACAAAAAGAGAAATCAAAAACGGGGTCTTCTGACCCCGTTTTATCTATTTTGAAACAGCTGAAGCGATTCTGACGTTGATTCGGATTGGTGTTCCTGTGAGATTGTGAAGTTCTCTCATTCGGTTCTCAAGGAAGCGCAGGTAACTTGGATGGAGAGCATCTGTACGTTGTGCTTTTACAGTGAGATCGAATGTTGGAGGTGCACTTGAAATTTGTTTCAAACCAAGTGCCTTTGGAGGTTTTGTTCCTTTTCCTTTTGAAGGCAAATGCTGTCTGACGGCAGCGTGCATGAATCGTTCCAAAACTTTATCGGAAAGTTCTGTAAGACGATGTGCTTGAATTTCATCGACGATACTGAAGAGCGTTGAGATACGTTGTTTCTTTAATGCACTGACGAAGACGACAGGTGCCCATGCCAGAAACGGAAATTCGTTTGCAAAGTATTTTCGATAATCATTCATGGTATTTGTATCCTTGTCTTCTACGAGATCCCATTTGTTGACGATGATGATAACACCCGCACCGGAATCTTTCAGTAATCCTGCAAGTGTTTTTTCTTGTGAGCCGATTGGTTCTGTTGCATCAATTACAAGAAGGGAAACATCGGAACGTCGAATAATGAATTCGTTTTTATCGACAGCCATTTCTTCAAGTCCACCCGCTTTTTTTACAGAACTGCGTTTGCGCATTCCTGGAGTGTCGACGAACAAATAATTTTTGTCGTCCAAGTGAACGAGTATATCGTTTGGTTCACGTGTTGTGTGTGAGATTGGACTTGTGATGAAACGATCTTCGCCGAGAAGAGCATTGAGCAATGTGGATTTTCCCACGTTTGGTTTTCCGATAACGGAAACACGAATGGCATCGATCTTACGATAGTCCACCGGTGGTTTATTTGCTTCTTCAAGTTTTTGATAAATCAAATCTAGCAAATCTCCGACACCCGTTCCTTGTGTTGCAGAGACGGCCATTGGAAGAGGGAGTCCTCGCAAGCGCCAATCCGCATGCTGAAGTTTACGGCGTTCAGCAGATTTTTCTGCTTTGTTTCCAACAACA
>CALQZE010000092.1 GCA_943348955.1 Candidatus Uhrbacteria bacterium RIFOXYB12_FULL_58_10
GGTTTGCGCGTATGATGCTCGCGTTCGGTGAAAAGATCGCTTGTTTCGCACCTGATGCGACCGTTGCTGTTTCAAAAACACTCGAAGCGTATTGCCGCATGAATTACAGCGTCAACACAAAATACATTCCAAACGGAACGCAAGTTCCGATGAACGAATCGAATCCTGCACTCCTTACACCATTTGGACTTACCTCAAAAAAATATTTCATGTTGTGTTCACGTCTTGTGAAGCACAAAGGTATCCATGTCTTCATCGATGCGTGGAAAAAAGTAAAAGTTCTCCGACCGGATCTTGCGAAGAATATGAAAATCGCGATCGTTGGCGGAAGTGCCTTTACGGATGATTACGTAAAATCCATGCACGAACGTGCGGCAGATGAACCATCTATCGTTCTTACCGGTACCCAAATCGGAGACACTCTCCATTCCCTCTTTGCAAACAGTTATGCAATTGTTCATCCATCGGAATCCGAAGGATTACCAATTGCCGTACTTGAAGCGATGAGCTATGGAAAATGTGTACTCTCGTCTGATATTCCGGAAAACATGGAACTTACCAAAGATCACGGAATGACATTCCATGTTGGCGACGTAAACGACCTCGCTCAAAAAATGATCATGCTTCTCGAAGCTCCGGAACTTGTCGCCGCCGTCGGTAGTGAAGCACGCACCCATGTGGCGAAACACTACGACTGGAAAGACATTGCGGAGACCACAGAATACTTGTACGAACTTGTTTCCCTCAAACCCGTTGTCGAACAAGTAAACGTATAAACAAAAAATAAACTCCTCCCACAAGCGAAAGCGTTGGGAGGGGTTTTGTTTTATTCTCGACTTCTTCACTTCTCGACTTCTACTTCTTCTTCATACTCATCGCTTCCTCGTAATACATCATCAACTTACGATGATGTTCATCAAGTGAAAATCTTTTTTCAATGCAGTCACGTGCGCCATGACTTAATCTCTGTTGCAAATCATCATCATAAAAAATACGCATGACCGCTTCTGTCCATCCACTTAAATCGAGCGGAGAGACGAGAAATCCGTTGATGGCGTCTTCAATGATTTCTGGAATGCCGCCAACACGAGACCCAATGACTGGTTTCCCGACGGACATCGCCTCAAGCGTGATGAGTGGGAAAACTTCGTGTACGCGAGACGGTAACAAGACGACTGTCGCGTTTTCATACAGTTCTTTGAGCTCATCCCCCATCCGAAAGCCCATAAATTCGAGGTTTGAACACTTATCCCCAGCACGATGCAACTTTTCCATGGACGGTCCCCGACCCACAATTTTGAATGTAATGTCCGGCAAAATCTTCGCAAGTGAAATGATCGTTTCAATCCCCTTCTCTTCACTTAAACGACCGACGAACAGCGCGTATTTTTTGTGCGTGTAATTTGGCTGAACTGTTTTTGCGTCGATTCCATAAGGAAGAACACGCAATTTCTTTTCTGGAAATCCTCCGCGAATCATTTGTTGCTTCATGTAGTTTGAAGGACACAAAAACAAATCCACGTTGCGCGCATAAATATTCAACCATCGATGGAACTTAAATGCGAGAGCTTGCGCAAAACTTGCCGCATAAGAATCCTTATGAAATTTTGAAATGGTTCCGCTGATGATTCCAACATGACGATAATTTTTTCCCGCACCTTCCGCCCAAATATTATATTGCGGAGAAATAAGATGATGATCGTGAATTGTCATCACGGTTGGAACACGTCGATCTGCAAGTGTATGCAAGATAGATGGTGACAGCTGCGTATAAATACTATGGATGTGACACAAATCTGGTTTCGTATCAAAAAGGAGCGTTGCAAATTTTCGTCGCGCTTCAAGGGAATACAACATGCGGCCGAGTGAATGAAGTCCCTGCAAATTCAAATGCGACTTTGGATTTTCCGTTTCAACTTCCGACGGAAAAGATTTCGCATACGGAGTTGGAATATTCTCCGGATGCTTCATCGCAAACGGAATCACCTCATGACCCTCAGATCTCAACCAATCCGAAAGCTCCAGAATGTAGCGATCCGCTCCACTGCGAAGATAAAAATGCTTATTTGCTTGAATGATTTTCATAGGAAACCTGTTTCGATTGTTGACCAAGAACAATCACGAATCCTGCATAAAGCCAGAAATAAAATGCGGCCGTTCTGATCTCAAACAACGTAGAGGTAATCGCATTAAACGAGACGCCGAGAATACAGGCGGCGAATCCGATTGCCATGGCGCGAGTAAAGGGATCCTTCGATGTGCGATAAATTTCTACGGATTTTTTGAAAAGTAAGATGAACATCCAAATGTAGAGAATCAATCCGATCGTTCCGGTTTCTCCCCAGAGAGCAAACCAGTTGTTGTCGATCGCGCCTTCTGTGCCGAAGACACCAAACGGAAGTCCAAGAGCTTCATACACAGTTGTATTACGAAGTGCTGCAGCTGCACCTCCGCCGAATTGGCCAGGGCCGACTCCGAAGAATGGCGAAGACGGAACAACACGGAGCGGCGTTTGGACATCCCAATAAATACGGCCGAGTCCGTAATATTCTCCGCTCCATCGCGTATAACTGAAGGATTCAAGAAAACGTTCTGCAACGGTTTGACCGGGAGTCTCTGTAATATATCGCACGGAAATTCCAGTGATGGCGAGATACCCGACAACGACGATGATAAACGTCATGAGGGAGAGGGCAACGCGACGATCGCGTTTAATCCAAAGACCGATGAAGAGAAATCCGAGAATAAACGCAAACCAGGAAGATCTCGAATACGTGAGCATGAGTGTGGGGAGTCCGAGAGCAAAAAGACTAAACAACCACCAACGAATCTTCTTTGAATCCGAACCGAATCCATTCTTCCCTTTCAGTCCAAACAAGAATCCTGTTCCGATGAGTAAAAAGAACGACACAAAATTTCCGAGACGATCATATCGTCCGAGGGTGGCGAAGATGCGAGAGCCCGGATCCCAAAATTGTGTAACACCGGCCGTGAGAGTGATCTCTCCGAGAGATCGAGAATCAGACGGCAGCAGAAATAAATCCATACGTTCACCGACTATCGATTGCACAA
>CALQZE010000093.1 GCA_943348955.1 Candidatus Uhrbacteria bacterium RIFOXYB12_FULL_58_10
ATTGTTCATCATATGATTTTAAAAAGGAATGTCTTCAATGCGAATCTCTTGGTCTGGGTTTGCAGATGGATCGTCTTGCATGCTTGCGCGTGGTGGAGTAAATCCGCCAGCGCTTGGTTTTGGAAATGATCCAGCGCCTTCACCGGAAGGTGCAGCACCTTTTCCATCAAGCATGATCAAGTTTTCTGCGACGATTTCTGTGCGATATTTTTTCACACCATCTGTTCCTTCCCAGTCGCGTGTTTGCAATCGTCCTTCCACATAAATCTTTTTACCCTTAGAGAGATATTGTCCGCAGATTTCTGCGAGCTTTCCCCAAGCAACGATGTTGTGAAAGTCTGAAGCTTCTTGTTTTTGTCCGTCTGTTCCGGTCCATGCGCGATTGGTTGCAATCGAGAAGGAGCAAACAGATTGACCAGAAGGAATTTGTTTCACTTCAGGCTCTCGTGTGAGGTTGCCAAGAAGGGTAACGCGATTCAATGAGTACATAGAAGTTGAAGTTAAGCTTCTTCGGACATGTCGCTCTCAAGAATCTGTTCCAGTTTTTTGTCCAATTCTTCGATGGACATAGAAGGTTCAGAAACAGCCAAAGGTGGGTGCATTTGAAGATCTTCAACGCTTGTTTGTTTTTCACGGTGTCCTGTAACAGGTGCCGGTTTTGTTTCCATACGCTTTGCTTCTTCTGAAAGAGGCGCAACGTAGGCAAAAATTTCAAATTTCTTGTTCTCTGCTCCAGGAGCACGAGCAAGCAATGTGTGGCGCAAAACTTCATCATTAAGACCAAGTTGGCGGTTCAACTCCTTCATGATACCAGGAAGTGCATCAAAATGAACGAGAATGTAGGAACCGTTGCGGATCTTTTTGATCGGATACGCAAGACGGATCTTTCCAAGGTTCTCGTTTCGGATGATAACAGCCTCGTTTTTTGTAAGCAAAGCAACGATCTTTGCTTGGATTCCTTCAACCTCTGGGTCTGTAAATTGTGTTCCCACAATGTACAAAAGCTCGTATTTGTTCATAGTTTTGTCTGGCCGCGACGTAGCATCGTGGCAACCCTTTCGGATCATGGACAGATAATAATTAATGCCGGCATGCTACCTAATCTTGTGGATTTGGTCAAGAAACGGCATACTGGAACAACTATGACTTTCTTCATCCTCGGCTCTCATCCAGATATCGCCCGCGCAGAGATTCTTGCTGTGCTTGGCCAATCCACCAAAATCGTCGCGGAGTCGTCGACTGTTTTGGTTGTTGAATCTGTTTCTGTACCTCTTGAAGTATTGCAAGAACGATTGGGCGGAACGATCAAGATCGGAACGGTGCTCGAAGAGTTCCCTACGCTGGATGCCCGCGCTTGTGTTGAGATGATCGCGGCAAAAGCTGGAAAGGCTGAAGGTAAAAACAAAATTACGTTTGGATTGAGCGCATATGATTTAGGAAATCCAAACTCCGTTCGTAAAATTTCAAATAATTTTCGTACACTCGGAGGAGAAGTAAAGTCACGATTGAAAGAGCTCGATCGTCCTGTCCGATTTGTTCAAGCAAAGGAAGCGGCGCTTTCTTCCGTTGTTGTTCTCACAAATGATCTTCTGAAATCCGGTGGAGAATTTGTGTTGCTTGTGACGAAGACATCGATCATCATCGGAAAAACAGCGACTGTGCAAAATTTTGAACTCTGGTCGCGTCGAGATTTCGGTCGTCCGATGCGTGATACACGTTCCGGAATGCTTCCACCGAAACTTGCGCGCATGATGATCAACCTCGCAGGAGTTGATCCAAAAGAGACAACGCTTCTTGATCCATTCTGCGGATCCGGAACAATTCTCATGGAAGCAGCCATGATCGGATACAAAAAAGTGATCGGAAGTGATAATTCAGAAAAAGCGATCGCGGATTCAAAAACAAATACGGATTGGTTTTACGCGCAAACGTATATTGAAAAAGGAACAGTATACAACAACATTCAAATCGTTGAGTCACCCGCAGAAACCATTGATCGCGTTTTGAAAAATCCGGTTGACGTGATCGTTGGTGAAACATATCTCGGTCCGCCACGCAGAAGTAATGAACGCGCGGAAATGGAAAAGATGATTAAGGGGTTGATGTCACTGTATCGCGATTCATTGATCGCCCTTGCGAAACAAACGAAACCGAATGGTGTCATCGTCATCGCCTTCCCAGCATTCGTAATTAAAAATGATGTCATTCATCTTCCACTCAAGAAAATGATTCAAGAAATCGGACTCACCTTTGATCAAGCTTGGATCTATAAGCGTGAAGATCAGCAGACAGCACGAGAAATTGTACGAATGATAAAAAGAGCTTAATCTCAGCCTTCGACAGGCTCAGGCAATAAATGAATAAAAACAAAAACGAGATCGAAAGATCTCGTTTTTAGTTTATTTACCCGACAGCGAGTCCATTGACAAAAAGCTTATTTCGTGATAGATTATCCCGTTCGTGCGTTTGATATTGGCCGTGAATTTGTGTCTTTCAGCAATGAAACACGCAAACTCCCGGCCAATCACGGCCACTTGTGGAGAAGGGTATTCCAACCATGTCCCCATTCATCATTGCCGTACTCATCATCGCTGAACTCGCCGCCCATTTCCTCGGCTTCTCGGACGTCGAGCGCTGGCCGATCATCTCGCAGTTCATCGGCGTGCCGCAAACGTTCGGCGCCAGCATCGTGATCTATCTCATCGGCGGCATCAACATCATCAACGAATGGGAGAGGATTCCCGTCCTCCTGTTCGGCAAGTACGTTCGCACGGCAGGGCCCGGCTTTGTGTGGATCGACCCGATCTTCCACACGATCTACGACGCCATCCTGACGAACGATGAAGTTCGCACGGTTCTGGTCGATCAGCTCTTGTCCAAGGACAACGTTCCTCTCGGACTGACGTTCGCTATCACCACACACCTCGATGCCAAGGAAGTGCAGAAGTTCTTCGTCAACGTCGATCAAGGCAATGACGCCATCGAATCGCGTGCGGTTGCGACCGTCACG